>NZ_JAMPJZ010000122.1:0-12318 GCF_039961835.1 Trichocoleus sp. ST-U1 | reverse complement strand
AGCTTCGCGCAATGCTGCTTCTTCTTCGGCTTTCTTGTAGTCCAAGTAAACTGAGTAATTGCCTGGATATTGGCGCAGATTGCCACCCTCTTCAAAGGAAAATATTTTATCTACAGCGCGGTCGAGGAAGTAGCGATCGTGGGAGACACAAATCATACAGCCAGGGAAATCTTCTAGATAGTCTTCTAGAACCGCCAGGGTTTGAACATCTAAGTCATTGGTGGGTTCATCAAGGATTAGAACATTGGGCGCACTCATCAAGACGCGCAACAGAAATAGGCGACGTTTTTCCCCACCAGAAAGTTTGTGAATCGGGGCATATTGTTGATTGCCGGGGAAAAGAAAACGCTCCAACATTTGGGAAGCCGTAATCTGAGTGCCATCGGCAATTTTGAGATATTCTCCAACTTCTTTAATGTAGTCAATCACTCGCAAATTTTCATTCAATGCAGCGAGTAATTCTTCAGAGTGTTGGTTAAAATAGCCAATGTGAATGGTAGAGCCAATGTCAACGCTTCCAGAATCCGGTTGAACGCGCCCAGTGATAATATCCATCAAAGTCGATTTGCCTGCACCATTGCCACCGATGATGCCGATACGATCTTCGGGACTAAATTCATAGGTGAAATCTTTGATTAAGGTGCGTCCATCGTAGGCTTTAGAGATATTCATTAAATCAATAACTTTTTTGCCAATCCGACGACTCAGAGTGGAAATATCGACTTTGCCCTGAGTCTGTTTGAACTCAGTTGCTTGCATCTCGTGGACGCGATCGATCCGAGCTTTCTGCTTGGTACTGCGGGCTTTTGGCCCTCGCTTCAACCATTCCAATTCTCGGCGAAGTACTCCCTGATGTTTGCGCTGACTGCTGACAGCAGACTCTTCAGCGAGGGCTTTTTTCTCTAAATAGTAGGAATAGTTACCCGCGTAAGTGTAGAGGTCGCCTCGGTCGATTTCAAGAATTCGGTTGGTGACGCGATCGAGAAAATAGCGATCGTGAGTGATGAGCAGAATTGCTCCTCGATAGCGGTTCAAATAGCTTTGTAACCACTCAACAGATAGGGCATCTAGATGGTTAGTTGGTTCATCCATCAGCAACACTTCGGGTTCTGAAAGCAAAGCGGTTGCCAAAGCAATTCGCTTGCGATAGCCGCCGGATAGAGTAGCAATTTTGGCGTTAAAATCTTCAATTCCTAGCTTGGTGAGGATGATTTTGGCATTTGTCTCCAGTTCCCAAGCACCCGTGGCATCCATGCGTTGCATGACGGTAGAAAAGCGGGACATGAGCTGGCTATCTTCTCGATTGTGAGCCAGTTTGTCTGACAGTTCTTCATATTCGCGGACAAGGGACATTTGCTCCCCGCTATCGGCAAAGACTTGCTCTAGAACGGTGAGATTTTCATCTAAGTCGGGTTGCTGAGGTAAGTAAACAATCCGTACTCCTGAGTTGACTAAAAGTTGACCGCCATCAATCGGTTCTAGTCCGGCTATCATCTTCAACAGCGTTGATTTTCCGGAGCCATTGGTACCGATTAGACCGACTTTATCTGTAGGATCTAGGCTAAAGCTGGCATCTTTTAAAATTTCTTTGATGCCAAAGTCTTTTTTAACTGATTGCAGTGTAAATATGCTCATCTTATTCTCAACTTTGTTTGGAGGGAGTAGGTGTTGCCCGCGAGTTGCCTAAATAGAGGGCGAAGCATTTGGGAGCGGAATTTCTTGGAGTGTGTTTGGGTTTATCCCCCGAATGCTTCGCCCCTACAAAACCATCTATGTAGGGGCGAAGCATGAGCATAACTGAGCGTAACGATGTGTTAGCTGGCAACCCTTAATTTTATTCGCTCATGGTTCGCCTTCTTAATTCTGACGAGGCGAATCTACCCCCTAAAACTATTGATGGGAAGTTGCATCCTGAAGATTACCCAGGTTAAAGAGAAATGGGATACTGCTATTAGAGTCACCACCCGTGACGAGAACTTTTGGCATTTGGGAACCTCCTTGTCTCCACGCTTCGATCGCTTCTTTCTGAAGAACTAGCCCACCCCCTTGTTGCTTTAGGGTTTCAGCTAGGAGTCGTTGAGCCTCAGCTCTACCTTTAGCACGATTGATGTCTGCTTGGGCTTCTTGTTCAGCTTCTTGCGCCACATAGACTGCTCGTTGTGCCCGCTGTTCGGCGATTTGTTTTTCTTCAACTGCTCTCGCAAACTCTGGCGAGAAAGTTAGGTCAACGACACTAGTATCTAGCACGATAATTCCGTACTTATCTAACCGTTGACCCAAGGCAGTATCAAAGTCTTGTTTCAGTTCCTCTCTTTTAGTAATTGCTTCTTCAACGGTTCTCCTAGCAGCTGCTACTTTAAAAGATTCCTGAGTCTGCGGTGCAATAATTTTTGACACGATATTTTCTAAGGTTCCTTGTTTCCTTCTCACCTCAACGACTTGGGTAGGATCGAGGCGAAAGTTGATGGCAAATCTAGCAGTGAGATCCTGTAGATCCTTGGTAGAACTCTGTGCCGGAACTTCAAATTTTTGCACGGTCAAATCATAGATGTCTACGACTGATATCAGTGGTGGTTTGAGGTGGATGCCCTCTAGCACGGCTCCATCCCTCGCTTTCCCTAAGATGCTGATGACTCCTGCCTGACCTGGGTTAACAATTACAAAAGAATTGAGACTAATGAAGAGGACTAAGGCAGTGATAATCCCTAGAATTGATAATTGTAAATTCTGCGCGTACTGATTTTTCAAGAGCCGATCTCCTTTTGTTTTGGTGTGACTCAGGGGTTATGGTCTGCTACCTCTACTTCTGTATCACCCTTCTCCACGGTAAACTAAAACTCATGTTTACCCGTTTTCTACCATCCGCAGCCCAAGCGCTGACAGAATCCACCTCGATAGCCCTAGCAGAGAGTATCGAGCAGACTGCGATCGCAACTCCTCTCTCGCAACAGGCGATCGCTACCACCTACGTTCATCAGGGTAGCGGCGGAACGCCCATCCTGTTGCTGCATGGCTTCGATAGCTCTATATTCGAGTTCCGTCGCCTCCTACCACTGCTGGCAACCCAGAATGAAGCGTGGGTTGTGGATTTGTTGGGTTTCGGCTTTACCGAACGACCGGCTGGACTCCCGTTTAGCCCAACAGCCATTAAAACCCATCTCTACTACTTCTGGAAAACGCTGATTAACCAGCCAATCGTTCTCGTGGGAACTTCAATGGGGGGTGCAGCGGCAATTGATTTTACCCTCACCTACCCTGAAGCGGTGCAAAAGCTGGTGTTGATTGATAGCGCTGGTTTCGCCAGTCCCCCCAACATTGGCAGGTTGTTGTTTCCTCCCATTAGTAATCTGGCTACTTCATTTTTGCGAAATCAGAAAGTGCGCGATCGCATTTCACGCAGTGCTTACCACGATCAAAGCTTTGCCTCTCTCGATGCTTTACGGTGTGCGGCGTTGCACCTCGATCTCCCCAATTGGCATGATGCCCTGATTGCCTTCACTAAAAGCGGGGGGTACAACTTTTTGAGCGATAAAATTGCTCAAATCGACAAGCCGACACTGATTCTGTGGGGACAGTTCGACAGGATTTTAGGGACGGCTGACGCAGAGAAATTTAAAAGAGCGATCGCGCTTTCTCAACTCATCTGGATCGAAAATTGCGGTCACGTTCCTCACTTGGAACAGTCCCAAATTACCGCCCAGCATATTCTAGAATTTTGCTAAATTTTTAGCTTTTCCTTCTTCTTTCCCTTTGACTTAATTGCCCTCGATTCAATCGTAAACTCTGGAATCTCTTGGAGTTGGGCTTCACACAAGCTGTACTGCTCGCAAACCAAACTCAGGCGAAACCCTGAACTGGTGACTTGATTCACTGAATGAGTTAAATCGCCCTGAAAATCTAGCAGCGTGTTGGCTTGAGGGTGAATTTTTCCTACATTGCGCTTCTGGCAGCGTAACACTAACTCTCCTCCCATCAAATCCCGTGGCACTTGAACATAGAGGACACTCACCCAGGCTGGCGGTTCGATACTCTTGCAGTAAGAGCGCAGACTGCGGTCAATGTGGGGATCGACGCGAGAACCCTCCTTCAGCATCAAAGGATTGAGATAGAAAGCATTACACGTCGGGTGCAAAGCCACGTTGAGATAAGGTTTGAAAAAGGGAAAACTTCGTTCAACTTCGCTCAAGCCCGAACGCTGGAATACAACCGAAAATCCCTTAGTGCCGATAAAGTCGCGGTTCAAGTTGTTAACCGCAAAATAGGGACACGCGAGAATCTGCCCCTGCAATTCGCTGAGGTAGTCAGGCTCAAAAACTTGGTGCTGTAGGCGGTAGTAGCTCAAGAAACTCTCAGAAAATGAAATGTCCTTCTGTTAGTTGTATCGCTTGTTGCACCTTGTTGTGTATATTCCACCGCCCCATCCCGACTATTTCAAAATTAAGTAAATTATTTTTACAGAAATGAGCAAATCAGCAATTTAGGAATTAATAGGTTTACTCTACTTTGTATCCATCATTGTTTCAGGGAAATGGTGCGACCATGATGCTGAACCCATACAGAGTAGAAGAGTGGGATGCAAAGCTATTTCTGAACCGCTGCGCTAAAACACATCACCGTCAAGACATTCTCCTCTACCTTGCTGTTAGCAATGATTGTTCCCACCTGGAAAACTTAGCCGCCGAAGTTCACAATAATCTTCCGGGCTGGTTTGACAGCGACAAGCCGATTTTATTGGGCGCGAACGACCTGAGTGTCATTGTCAACTGCTGCCAACAAAGCCCCATCGGTAAATTGCTGCCGGGTGCCCTCTACGTTCATGTGTCAGCACTTTCTCAACTCGACCCTCTGCTGAGGCTCTACGAGGGCTATGCAAGACGAACAGTAGGACGTATTGATGGCGCTACCCTAATAAAATTCAACATCGAGCAGCCTAAAATCTCTTACTTGTTTTATCCTGACTTTGATACCGACCCTCATCCCGCCTTGCAAGCTAGCATTCAGATTGATGTTCGGGACGGGAGTTCAACTTACCGAGACTACAGTACTAGCGACAATCCCCCTGTCCTCCACCGCAAAGAAACCTTTGTCACCCCCGATTATCCCCACTACGAAAAATTCGCCAACCTCACTCGGCAAGAAGAGAAATTGCGGCTTTTAGACAAAACCCGTGGCATTGGAACGCTTCGGGGTTGGTTAGAATGCTTACAAGATTATGGTGTCGAAATCCAGGGTCATCAAGTTATTCGGCGGCAAGTTGTAGAGAACTTACATCCAACCTCTCTACATTCGACACTGCCTAAAATAGAGCGTCACAAAGCTGCAATTGCTCGTAAAAATCTTTCTCGCCCCGTGCGTCTCGCTTTAGAAGCTGGCTTATTTAGTGAAGATAGCACTTTCTTTGACTATGGTTGTGGCTACGGAAGTGATATTCAGCACATAGCGGAAAAGGGTTACGCCAGCGCTGGCTGGGACCCTTATTACTCTCCGGATACCCCTCGTACCAATGCTGATATTGTCAATCTCGGCTATATTATCAATGTCATTGAACGCACAGATGAGCGTCGAGAAGCATTATTAAACGCCTGGGAGTTAACAGGAAAAGTCCTTATTATTGCTGCACTGGTTTTAATTGATGACCGAGGCACGGGTCAAGTTGCCTACGGCGATGGGGTGATTACTCGCCGCAATACTTTTCAGAAATACTACGAACAGGAAGAACTTAAAATTTATATTGACCAAGTTCTTAATGTTAATGCGGTGCCAGTTGCACTAGGCATTTACTTTGTTTTCCGAGATGAAAGCCTTGCCGAAGCTTACCGCGCCTCTCGCTTTCGTTCCCGCGCCACAACTCCCAGAGTTCGTGCCAACATCAAGCGATTTGAAGATTATCAGGAAATGCTGGCACCCCTAATGGCTTTTGTCACCGAACGCGGTCGTCTGCCAGTCAAAAATGAAAAACCAGAATTAGAAAATTTGAGGGCTGAATTTGGTGGTTTTCGCCGTGCCTTTCAGGTCATTTTACAAGCAACTGACCAAAAAGAGTGGGATGCGCTCGCTCAAAAACGCCGCTTAGACCTTTTAGTTTATCTCGCGCTGGGAAAGTTAAATCATCTGAAGCTCAAACAAATCTCCCCAGAAGTCCGTAACGATATCAAATCTTTATTCGGTAGCTACGAAGACGCCTGGGAATTAGCCGAGGAAATGCTATTTAGTCTAGGCGATCCCGGTGTAATTGCTCAGTGTTGTATACAAAGCTTTGTTGGCTGTAACAGTGGTTTTAAATACGCACCTCTCTATCCTAGCTCCTTCATCGTTCATGTTTCAGCTTTTTCGGAACTCGACCCGTTACTGCGCCTCTACGAAGGCTGTGCCAGCCGTACAATTGGACGGATGGATGAAGCCACATTAATTAAATTTCACACCTATCAACCAAAAATTTCATATCTGTTTTACCCCAATTTTGACGCCGATCCTCATCCAGTCCTGCACACCAGTATGCAAATCGATCTGAGAGATTTGAGCGTCAGCTATCGGGATTACGAAGATGATGTTAATCCACCAATCTTGCATCGAAAAGAAACTGTTATCACCCCCGATTATCCGAATTATGAAAAGTTTTCCCGACTCACTCAACAGGAAGAAGACTGGGGACTTTTAGATGATGAACAGACTATTAAAACGCTTAGAGATTGGCAACGATGCTTAAAGGAAAACTGCCTAGAAATAGAAGATTACTGTCTTTGCTGGCGTAAAGACTCTGACCCGATTCGGGTTCAAGAATTAACAGCAGTTCGTGAAAAAAGGAAAAATACAAAAGTAACATCTTTTTAAACGCAAAGAGCGCAAAGGTTAACCCTGAGGTACGCAAAGATTTTTGTTTTCTTTCCTGGGGGTACCTTTGCGGTTTCCTTGGCATAACTTTGTAGTTAAAAAGTTCATGAAATTCAATTCAAAGTAGCTTCACAATTCTTTTGCTAACTGAATCCAATGTTCAATTCCCTTTTGTGTTGGTTGACCCGATGCTGTGAAAGTTCTGATGTCTTTTTTGTGTTGAAAACCATAACTGATATGAATTGGTTTATCTACTCCATAAAAGTATAGAGAATCAAATGGTAATTTTTGACTTAATATCCAATCGATAACGCGATCGCTATCTGAACCAACGATCAAAAAATCGCAGGCAGCGCCTAGTCGTTTACAGTAATATTTACCATTCTTGTTCATTTCATGCGCCATGTGCTGGTCTAGTTCCGGTGCAACTCGACCATTTTTATGACCTGTCGCCGAATCTTTTTTATCTAGGTATCTTTTTAAGTCCTTGGAACAAAAGCCATAAGTTAGGTGAAAATCATTAACGCCGAAATAGTCAATTATTGGATCTAAGATAAGTTGATTTAGCTTTTGTAGTGCAGGCAGCGTTTCTTCTGGATTTTGGGGAAATGGATAAATTTTGGATGCGTACTTTTGATAAGTCTGGGTACAGGTGCAAAAATCCTCTAAAGTAAGGTATTTTCCTAGGGAAACTTCTTTCATCGTTGAGGAACTATAGTGCATCAAGAGTATAATAAGCTGGTACGCGATCGCATTCCCGAAATCATTCATCAAGCAGGACGAGAGTGCAAAGTCCAGGTAATGTCAGAGGCAGAGTATCACCAAGCATTGCGAGATAAACTCATCGAAGAAGCGCAAGAAGCCGCTGAAGCTACTGCTCAAGACTTAGTGAAAGAACTCGCTGCCTATACGAAGTCATCGATGCCTTGTGTGCAGCTTGTCAAATAGAGCGTTCCTCAATTTTGGCAGAACAAGAAAAACGACGTTCAGAGCGAGGTGGCTTTGACCAGCGCTTTCGATTATTGTGGACTCAGTAGCCGCGAAGTCGATACGGTAGAGGTATGGATAACCCGCTACACCTGCTAGACATCGCCGAGTCTTATCTAAGAAAATCGGTTGCACCATTAGCCACACAGATAGATGGCAGCCCAGAAGCACTACGAGAGGCGCTTAAAGGACTTGGCGAACGTTCTTTACTGGCGTTGCGAGTTCCCCAAGAGTGGGGTGGTTCCGAAGTCAGTGAACAGACTTTTCGGACTTTTCAAGAGCTAATTGCAAGATATTCCGGTGCTTTGGCATTCTTGCAGGCTCAACATCAAAGTGCCGCTGGGATGCTTGTCGCCAGCAAAAATTGTTCTCTTAAATGCCAGTATCTTCCCCGTATGAGCAACGGGCAGATTTTAGTCGGCGTCGGCTTCTCTCAATTGCGGCGGCAGGGCGACCCAACTGTGAAAGCCTTTCCGGTAGAAGGGGGATATCATCTAGAGGGACAAGTGCCTTGGGTTACTGGCTGGGGCTTGTTTCAAGAGTTTATTGTCGCCGCAACACTCCCCGATGGGGGCGCAGTCTTTGGCATTGTGCCCTTTGTTGCGAGGGATCGGGAGAGGGGGGGTGCAATTACATTTACCCAGCCAATGCAACTGGCAGCAATGACCTCAACCAATACCGTCACTGCAAATCTTACCAGTTGGTTTTTGCCTCAAGAGCGTGTTGTCTCTATCAAGCCTGCGGGTTGGATTCACGAAAACGATTTGAAGAATGTCCTTCACCAAGGCTTTTTTGCTTTGGGATGCGCTAGAGCTGGACTTGATATTCTGGAAGCTGCCGCTCTAACCAAGCCAAACGCCTTTATTTCCAAAGCTTTTAAGTCACTCAACCGGGAACTCACCGCCTGTAGCACTGCCATCAGACATCCCCCTAAACCCTTTGCAGATCGTCTGCAAATCCGAGCTTGGGCAATTGATTTAGCTGTGCGGTGTGCCCATGCTGCCGTTACCGTTTCCCGTGGTGCCGCCAACTACAGCCACCACGCAGCACAGCGAGTTTACCGCGAGGCACTGGTGTTTACTGTTTCCGGTCAAACTACGGCTGTAATGGAGGCGACGCTCAACAGGTTGGTGCGTTCAGAATCCGCACTTTCTCTCAGCACTGAGGAGGCTCAGCCTGGGATTGAGAAACAGCAACTTGAAACTTATTCCTCATCCGATTAATCTATGAATCGCCAAGAAGTTGAAGATAGAACGATTCTGATTGCTTTGACAGGTTCCAGGGGCTACGGTTTAGCGACTGAAACCTCAGACTATGACTATCGCGGTATTTTTGTGGCAACTAAGCCTTATTACCTGGGATTTTCTCAAATTCAACAAAAGGATAGAGGTTGGACAGAAGAGCCAGGAGAATTTTCTTATCTGACTAAAGATACTTGTATTTATGAGCTGAAAAAATTTTTAGAACTGTCTGCCGACAACAACCCAAATATTTTAGAGCTTCTCTGGTTCAAAGATTATGTTCTTTTAACTGAAGTCGGTAATACCTTGAGACGCCATAAACAAATGTTTCTGTCAAAAAAGGTGAAGCACACTTATGCGGGATACGGTTATGCCCAAATAAAAAAATTAGAGTCTCACCGCCGCTGGTTACTCGAACCTCCAACCAGAAAACCTGAGCCAGAAGACTTTGGATTAGAACCTGCCCAAGCGCTGACGGTGGGCGAAATTCATGCGTTTCTAGAATATCTCTACTTGTTAATTAGAGGCCGAATTCAGTTTTTGGAAGAAGTGCAGGAACTTTATAATTTGCTAACTGCCAAAATTGATTTTAAGGGGGTATTGAAGCAATACGCTTTACCAGAAGAACCGCTGGAGTACACCCGGAAACTTACCGGCAGCTCGGAAGAATTTATTAAACTGCTGCAAAAAAGCCAGCAGTATCAAAACGCCCGCCGAGAATACGATAACTACCAACAATGGAAAAAAAATCGCAATCCAGCACGGGCAGCGATGGAAGCTAAAGTGGGGTATGACTCTAAATTTGCGATGCAGGCTATCCGCTTATTAAGAACAGGTATCGAAATTTTAGAGACACAAACCTTAATAGTCGATCGCCGGGAAACCGGCGATGCACGGGAATTGCTAGCCATTAAAAACGGCGAGTATCGCTATGAAGAAGTCATGGCGATCGCTAACAATTTGTACAAAGGACTCGATGAAGCCTACGCTAAATCTACCCTGCCTAGAAGTGTAGATAGAGAAGCAATTAATCGACTTTGTATTGATTTAGTGGCAATGCAAGGGTGGTAAGGCTAATAGCGGACAACGTTTTGTCTTTTGCAAATTTGGCTTTTACTTTGTACCTTGTACCTTTTTTTGCCACTGGTCAATTGCCTTCTGGGCAGTCGTATAGGTAGGGGTGTCTTTCGGGACTAAAGCCGCTGTCTGAATGGCTTCTTTAAGCCTTCCATCAGAGGCGCGAGTCTGCGCTGTCTGATAAATCGTTTTGCTCCACTGGGCAATTAACTGTTGTGCCTCGGGATATCCAGGCTGATCGGGGGGTACTTTGCGAACAGCGGCGATCGCGCGAGTGTAAGACGAAGCTTGCCCGGGTTGAATTAATCCTTGGGCAGATTGGAGAAGGCTTTTGTTGGTTCGCTGCTGCTGTGCTTTTTCACGCCAGCTGGCGATCGCTCCTTGAGCTTCCTTATAAAGGGACTGATTATCCTCTGGAACCAGTCGTGCCGCCGCGATCGCCTTATCAAACTGCCCTTGTTTTGCCCGCCCGTTAGCTAAATCCAGAATCACACCGCTCCAGCGTGCAATGTCTTGCTGTGCCTGTTCGTAGAGAGGTTCGCCTGGTTTTATTTTCTGGGCTTCTGCGATCGCCTGACTAAACTGAGAAGCTTGATTTGGGACGATCAAAGTTCTTGCTTTATCCAACACCACTTGATTCGCCCCCGCTTGGGTCTCGGTGCCCCCCACTGCATTCTGGGATTTAGAACCTGAAGAAGCTGACTGTAACGATACAGCAGTCGGTGTGGTGCTACCAGGAGTGGCATCCGTTGAAGTATTTATTGCCTGCTGACCGATAAATGCGGCTCGGTTACGGAGAAATACCCCCCCGATCAATGCCACTATCAGTGCGATACCACCGCACCACAAAAGCAGATTCAGCCACCAGGGTGTGTCATCTACAAGGGTAGTAGATGACACACTTGTCTGGGGGACGATAGCACCTTGACCAATCCCTGAGCGTATGCCGGAAGGGTTATAGTTTGTCTCCGATCCTTTAGAAGTCTGCTTCTGGGTCAAGGCGGCTGCACCAGCTACGTTATTATGCCCCACCATACCCGGAGTAGCCTCCTGACGATCCATTCCGACGTTGTGCATACCAGAAGTGGAAGCTACTGGAGGTGTATCTGAAGCTAAGGTCGCATTCCAGTTCATCACTCCGTTCGGGAGGAGCGTTGGGAGTTTGTAGTTACTTGCCGAAGAGGGTATTGCACTCAAGGGTATCTGAACCGGTCGCCAGTGGTGTTCGCTCAACTCAGGCAGGTGCGATCGCAGATAACGCTCCAGACTCTCCAAATTCTTGCCTTGGTTATATCGCAGTCCTTCTAGCAGTACTGCTGTAAATAATCCATGACCCAGTGAGGACGCTTCGTAAGAAAATTGATCAACTTGGCAGGACAGGACTGTGGCAATACCCATTGTTTGGGCTAATTCCAAAGTTTGCGCCCCTACCTTTGCACCTGCTTGACCGCCCTGACTGCGGTTTATATCTAGCAGCACCAAAATATTTTTAGCCGCCGACTCTTTGAGAGTGGTAAAGAGCGATCTTACTGATATACCAGTTTCCGCTATTTCATCTGGGTCTCCTTGACTGGGCATTAGGTAATCCTCCCCGTCGAGAGTCATTCCATACCCACTGAAAAAGAACCAGAGCGAATCATCGACGTTTACTGGCGCATGGCACCACTCATCAAACCAATCCAGCAGGTTTTCCTTAGTAGGGTAAGTTGACTGATCGCTAATCGGCGGTGAGGTGTCCGTTAACACCAGACACTCGTCTGCTGACCATCCAGCTTCGTCAACAAGAAACTGCCACAGCGTCTGTGCATCCGCTTGGGCATAGCTAAGAGGCTGGAAAAACTGATATTGATTGATGCCAATTGCGATCGCCCAGTGATTTGCCATGACCCATGCCCCAGATATCTATTAGAGAGGGTAGCCCAAAAATAGCATTTACTAACAAGCAAACTACAGGAAACGGCTTCTTTTGGCAATTGCACAGTGGAAACAAAGCAGTTTGCATTAGCTCAATCCTATAATAAAGGGTCGCTCTTGAAGAGCGACCCTTTATTATAGTCAATCTAACTAAAAATCAACCTGGCACTGAGCTATTTTCCCAGGCAGTCACCCACCGAGTATCTTCGCCGCAGTTGCGTTTCACCTCCGAGTTCGGGATGGAGTCGGTGTGGTTCCACAACGCTAG
>NZ_JAMPJZ010000121.1:0-12451 GCF_039961835.1 Trichocoleus sp. ST-U1 | reverse complement strand
CTTCTGGGCCTAAAGAGGCTCCACTACCGAGGGAAACAGCAGCCGCTACCATCTTGGTGACGGGTCGCAGGGGTAGCAACTCTCGGACGCCTTGGGCCGCGGCAATCAGTGAAGAAATACTCGGCCCAAAATCGGGCCAAGCAAGACGCATTAAACCAACGATTAATCCTCCCAAAATGGGAATACAAGCTAAAGTCCAGGCACCCCAGCCTCCAATTATCCCCATCACCCCTTCCAGCATCAAGCTGTGGATGACAGCGATTAAATAGTGAAACGTGACAACGCCCATCCCGGTGCCGGTGCCAATTAGTACAGCCAACAGCAGGACGACGCTTTCGGGTGAGGGTTCAAGTCGATTGAGAATTTTAGTAAGACGAGAAGCCGGAGAAGTTGGTGCGGATGATTCCGCCAACAGCACATCTGACAATGGAGTGGCGCTCATTGATGGAGGTTAACAGGAAAAATGAGAAAAAGCTTAATTTTTATTCATGATTTTCATTGTAACTGCGAGCGATTGGCTATCAGCTTTAAAAGGCGAACAATTAGGGAAAATTTTGGGTTTTTAGCCTGCATAAACAGAGCATCCGGCATTTTGCTCGTTTTATGGTTTGCATGATGTACAACTTTGATGTGTGAAACCTTAATTTCTATCTATAGCGATCGCTAGAGATATACTGTTTGCCACTCTCAAACAAAGCCGGTTGAATCAGGAAGCAACCCAACTCGAATCTGGAGCAGCTATTCAACGTCTGTGTGTGTTAGCGTTGTCTGCTGCTGTGCGTCTGCTTCAATTCCTCAAAGGCTTGAAGATGTCACTCAATCAGCAACAGTCATCTTCTGTGATGCCCAGCAGCATTGCCTCACAGAGCTTACACCCACACTTAATGGTCACTTAATAGTCGCATCCCAAAACAACGAACCCTTGTCCTCCCCTAAGGTTGGCTTAGGCAACTTGATTGCTCTACTAGACGGTTGACTCGGCTAGTAGAGCCAACGGACTACCGGAATTGCCACTCTTTTTCAGGATCTGCGACAGTTTGATTCTCTGTGTCTCGGTTGGTCTTTAGCTTCTTGCCTAGATGTGTATACACAGTAGTCGCTTGCAAAGGGACGCAGGGGTAGGGTTCTCCCCTATTTCAGCCAACTGAAATAGGTAAATTTTTTCTACAACCGATCGCAACAATAACGCTAAATTCGGCATTAATGGCTATTAATCGCTGAAATTCAGCTTAAATTACCTTTAGCATTCATTACCACTTCTCTCCTGGGAATTAGGGCACCAGAGGCAACTTTATTTCTCAAGAACGATACCTCAGCGGGATGAAAAGGAGAAAATACTGCTCTAAGCATTTTTTTCATCAAACTCCAAACACTTCTATGGCAACTCCGATTGAATTTAATTTATTTGCTCCCTATAACAATGGAGCTGCTTTAATTGGGGATTTTTCTAACTGGGAAAGCATCCCAATGAAAAAAGGTAATGATGGTTATTTCCGTACCACAGTTGAACTGGAAGATGGAGTTTATCAATACAAATTCCGTGTTCAATCCAAGTCTTGGTTCTTTGAACCAGATCAATGGATAGAGGTAGTTGACCCCTACGCCACCGATATTGATAATCCCACCCAAAACGGTGTTGTGAGAATTAAAGATGGTGAGCGGATTGTGGATACATACGTTTGGCAACATGACGATAAGCCACTGCCAAGCGATCGCGAATTAGTCATTTACGAATTGCACGTTGGCGACTTCTCCGGTGGTGAAGATGATCCCTACGCCCGAGGCAAATACGAACACGTTGTAGAAAAATTAGATTACCTATGCGAGTTAGGAGTTAATGCCATTGAGTTAATGCCAGTGAAGGAGTATCCAGGGGACCATAGCTGGGGCTATAATCCTCGTCACTTCTTTGCTACAGAATCCAGTTATGGCACAACTGAAGGGTTAAAAAACCTAATTGATGAGTGTCATGGTCGTGGAATTCGCGTCATTATGGACGGAATTTTTAACCACTCAGAAGCAGAAAGTCCACTGACGCAAATAGACCACGATTATTGGTACCATCATTCTCCGCGCGACCCTGATAATAACTGGGGGCCAGAGTTTAACTATGAACACTATGATGAAAATCTAGATCTTAAGCCTGCATGGAAGTTTGTTGGCGATACCGTGCGCTTCTGGATTCAGGAATTTCACATTGATGGCATTCGCTACGATGCAGCCAGACAAATTGCCAACTACGATTTCATGCACTGGATTGTTCAGGAAGCAAAAAATGCAGCTGGGCCAAAGCCGTTTTACAATATTGCCGAACACATTCCTGAAACCCCCAGCATTACGAATGTAGATGGACCAATGGATGGCTGCTGGCATGACAGTTTCTATCACTGCATTCTAGAACATATCTGCGGCGATACCTTTGACTTAGAGCGTCTCAAGGATGCCATTGACTGCAAGCGGCAAGGCTTCATGGGTGCTACGAATGTTGTGAATTACCTGACGAATCACGACCACAATCATGTTTTAGCTGAGTTAGGCGATCGCGGCATTTTGGATGAAGAAGCATTTAAGCGGAGAAAGTTAGGTTCTGTCATCAATATGACCGCTGTCGGCGTACCTCTGCTGTGGATGGGTGAAGAGTTCGGAGAGTATAAATACAAAACAACTGAACAAGCAAAAATTGATTGGACGCTCTTAGGTCATGACCTCAATCGCGGAATGTTTGAATTTATCAAAGGCTTGATTCATCTCCGTAAAAATAATCATGCCCTCTACACCGAAAATATTGACTTTATCCATGAAGATCCAGAAGCAAAGGTATTAGCCTACAGCCGCTGGAATGGCGAGGGTTCTCGTGTTGTCGTTGTTGCAAACTTCTCTGACAATTTCCTAGGAGGCTATCACGTTCCTAACTTCCCCGAAGCAGGAACCTGGCACGAATGGACTGGCGATTATGATGTCGAAGCAGGGGAGGATGGCATCCAGCTCGACTTAGGAAGTTACGAAGCCAAAGTATTAGTTTGGCAGTAATCGAAACTTTCCAAAGCCTTGAACAGTAGCTTCTCTTTGCCGCCCTTAAAAAAGCAAAAAACTACTGTGTCTATACAGTGAACCTGCCAGTCTCGTTTTACTCCCCGTTAGCCGCTGCGCTAATGCTCTGCTATGGCGCAGCGTGGATTGGGGAATTGAATTATTCGTTAATATACTGCCTCACAACTCGAACGGTATTAAATGGATAGGTTTAGGAAAACAATTATTTCCTAAAATAAGTATTGATTAGAGCCTTGCTTTTTAAGAAGCGAAGTTTCAACCCTTACTAGACGTGAGAGCCAAAACCCATAAGGCTAATGAAGCAACAACTCTATTAGATACATTGCCTAAAAATCAGTGGATAATTTTAAGCACTTTTCAGTTGCTGACTCTGCGTACTGGGTGCTAAAGCCCAACCTTCGCATCTTAATTTTTGGTAGGTTGCCCAACCCTTAGAACCGCCCGGAACTGGATAGTCTGGTACAGCATATTCGGGAAAAGCCGTATAAGGTCGCCACGGTTGATTGGGTGCGGTTCGTAAATGCAACAACTTTTCTCCACTGACTCCCATCGCTGGCAACCAACACATTTGTTTCAACATTGGAAACTCCTTAATTCAACTTAGAAATAATTGATTAATCAGACAATCTCTTTCTAGGAAAAACTAGATAGTAACTGCTGCAAAGCAGTAAGCAAGCATGATAAATGCAAGACCGAGACTAAGAGTAGAAAGTAGGGGAAGCCATTGTAATGTACCCATCTTCAGCTCCTTTGAGCTGTTATTTATGACCCGATCTTCCCTATTCATCTCTGAATTGACATCTCTCGCTAGCCTTATTTGCAGTCTTTTTAAACCTATCTCTTAAAGTTTAGAAAACAGTTTTTGTCTACTACTCCAGATATAAAAATCCGGAAGTTAGTTAATTTTGTTTTTAAAGATACAAACTTTATTAATGTTCTGCTATTTCTCAAGATAGATAATTCAGTATAATTCATTACTAAACTTTAAAATTATAAATGCAGGCTTCAAAAATGTTTGCAAAGAACCATTAGTCAACTAAGTAAGCGAATCTACTTCATTAAAAGGTTTTATGGCAGCAGTCGAATTCAATTTATTTGCTCCTCGCAACCAAGGAGCGGCGTTAATCGGCTCTTTTTCTAACTGGAAAAACATTCCAATGGAAAAAGGTAAGGATGGCTATTTCCGAACCCAGGTAGACTTGGAGGATGGCATTTATCAATATAAATTTCGAGTTCAATCGAAAAGCCCAAAATTTGAACCCGATCAATGGGTGGATGTAATCGACCCATACGCTACAGACGTTGATGAAGCAAGAGGCCACAGTGTCGCGCGGATCAAAGATGGGAAGCGAATTGTTGATACTTACGTTTGGCAGCATGACGATACGCTTTTGCCAGACAATCACGAATTAGTCATCTATGAAATGCACGTTGCAGATTTTTCCGGTGGTGAAGATGACCCACACCAGCGAGGCAAATACCAAGACGCGATCGCTAAGTTAGATCATTTGAGCGAACTCGGAATTAATGCCGTCGAATTGATGCCAGTAAATGAGTATCCCGGTGATTACAATTGGGGCTATACAGTCCGCCACTACTTCGCTACAGAATCCAGTTACGGCTCCACAGAAGATTTGAAGCGGTTTATTGACGAGTGTCATGGTCGAGGCATTCGCGTTTTCATGGATGGGATTTATAACCACACAGATGAAGAATGCCCGTTAATGCTGATTGACCGGAATTACTGGTACTACGAGCATATGCATTATCCAGAAGACCCGGGTAATTACTGGGGACCAGAATTTAACTACGACAACTACGACGAAAAGTTGGATGTTAAGCCTGCTTGGAAATACGTCGGAGATGTGGTGCGTTTCTGGGTTCAGGAATATCACATTGATGGGATTCGCTTTGATGCCGTGCGCCAATTGGCAAATTATGAATTTTTGGATTGGCTTGCGAAGCAAGCCAAGAAAAATACTGCTCCTAAGCCGTTCTACAACATTGCCGAACATATTCCCGATACCAAAACCGTAGTTTATCCAGAAGGTCCGCTGGATGGTTGTTGGCATGAAAGTTTTCGCTACTTTGTGCTTCCACATATTTGTGGCGAAATGTTTGAATTAGAAAAACTGAAGGAAGTTTTAGATCCCAGAAGGCAGGGTTATACGGCTGCTACGAATGTAGTGAATTATTTGGCAACTCACGACCGCCAACGTTTGATGAGAGAATTAGGCGATCGCGGGATTTTTGACGAAGCCGCATTTAGGAGAGCCAAGTTAGGAGCTGTTTTGTTAATGACGGCGGTAGGTGTGCCAATGCTCTGGATGGGAGAAGAGTTTGGAGAATACCAGCGCAAAAGTGAAAACGTGACTCAGCCAAAGAAAATTGCTTGGCCTTTGTTGTCACAAGACTTAAATCAAGATTTGTTTGAGTATTACAAAAAGTTAACCGCTCTCCGGAAAGAAAATCCAGCTCTTTCTAGCGATAACATTGAGTATTTTCACGAAAATCCAGAGGCAAAAGTGTTGGCGTACTACCGTTGGAACGAACCCGGTTCCCGTGTGGTTGTTGTGGCGAATTTCTCAGATAAGTCTCTGTCAGGGTATTGCATTCCTAACTTCCCATCCTCTGGGACGTGGCAGGATTGGATGAATAACTCCCGCATCGAAGCTGGAGAGGATGGCTCTCTAGTTGACTTGCCAGAGTACGAAGCGAAGGTGTTTGTCTGTCAGTAACCGAATCTATTGCTTGGAAGAATCTTTCAACTCAAGGAGGGACAATTGATAAATTGTCCCTCCTTGACGTATGGCGTCTCTACAACTCTTATGCCGTGATATCCTGATTTTTGCAAGCTACTTCCCCACTGTGTGCAAACTTTGGGGTTGGAGTTTTTTAGTCCACAATCTCACGTTGATAGCAGCATATCTGCAATGTTCTCATCCCAACCCCCTGAAGAGAATGGGTCTTCCGTCCAAACCGTCTCGTTGACGGATGAATCCGGGCGATCGCTTAGTTGTTACATTGAGCATTCAATAGAAGTAGATGGTGAAGAATACGTCATCCTCCTGCCGGTAGATTCACCTGTAGAAATTGTGGCGTGGGACGAGGAGAAGGAGGAGGAAGAAGCCACCTTAGTCGAAGACGACGCCGAAATTGACGAAGTTTTTCCTACGGCTCAAGCAGTCCTGGCAGAGCGGAATCTCGCCTTAAAGCGAACCGCATTTGCTCTGACTGTTGCCGGTGAACTGCCTGCGGTTGAAGAGGAAGAAATCCTCACCTTGGAAATCGAAGATGACGATACTCAGCTCGAACCAGAGGAATTTCAGTTTCTAGCCAGCTTTTATCACAAAGAACAAGAATACACAATATACACGCCTCTAGATCCGCTGCTACTGTTTGCGCGGATTAATAGTGCGGGTGAACCAGTGCTACTTTCCCCTGAGGAATTTAAAAAAGTGCAACCGCTGCTGGAAGATCAGCTATTTGATGAAATGGAATAGGTAAAGAATTAAAAATTAGAAATTGAAAATTAAATATGAAGAATTTTCTTTTTTTAATTTTTAATTTTGCCTTCTTAATTCCATGACAGCGGTTGTTACCCGCAATCAAGATGAAAGCAATCCAACGCATCTCCAAATGGACGTTTTATCTCGCCTTAATCCCAGCAACGCTTGGACTCTGTGCATGGCAGGGTTGGGCGTGGTGGAGCTGGGCGAGTGCGCCCCCCGTTGCCGAAACTCAACCGTCAGCGAATGCTGGAAAAGATACATCAGTGCTAATCCGGATTCCTCAAGGAACCTCGGCGCAGCAGATAGGGCGCGATCTAGAAGCAGCAGGGTTGATTCGCTCCGCTGATGCTTGGAAGCTATGGACGTTTTGGTTGGACTTGCAAAAGCGACCGGGTGGGTTTAAAGCTGGGACTTACCAGTTGTCACCCACCCAGCCGCTGCCAGTGATCGCTGATAAAATTTGGACGGGCGATGTCGTGCAGCTTTCCTTCACAATCCCTGAAGGATGGTCGCTTCAGCAAATGGCGGCTTACTTTGAATCTCAGGGATTTTTCAAAAGCGAAGAATTTCTCACTGCCGCCACTCAGATTCCCAAAGACCAGTATCCTTGGCTACCTGCGGATTTGCCTTATTTAGAAGGTTTTTTGTACCCGGATACCTACAAGCTAAATAGCGATCGCATCACCCCCCAAGCCATCATCAAACAAATGCTAGATCGCTTTGAACAGGTGGCACTCCCAATCTATCAACAAGCGCCAAACAAAACCCAGATACCTCTTCTTCAATGGGTGACATTGGCTAGTATTGTCGAAAAAGAGGCAGTGATTCCGGTCGAACGCCCTCAGATTGCTGGTGTGTTTACACAACGCCTTCAGAAAGGGATGAGACTGGAATCCGATCCAACAGTTGAGTATGGACTCGGCATTCGGCAAACAGCGGATCAGCCCTTAACTTTGGCTCAGGTGAGGACAGCCTCCCCCTACAATACTTATCTCAACGCAGGATTGCCCCCAACTCCCATCGCCAGCCCTGGCTTAGGAAGTCTCAAAGCCACTCTCAATCCTGAAAAAACAGACTACCTCTTTTTTGTGGCTCGCTACGATGGCACCCATGTGTTTAGTCGGACGCTACAAGAACACCAAGCCGCTACAAATGCGATTCGCCAACAACGGCAACAAAGCCGCTAACAACAGTACCTAGATTGGTCTAGTCGCCAAGCTGCCAATAAGTCTAATTAAGATCGGGGAAGTTGGACTTGCAACTACTAGCAATCCCATTGATAACTTTGCCGGGTTGAAAAAGCTCTTACCTGGGAGTTCTCCTAACAACTCACACTTACAATTAAAAACTGCTTATGTCCTGGGTAACACGGTTACAGCCTGACTTAATTCTGGGCAGACCTATTGTGAGTCTGACCCCCGATCTTCTCCAGCAATATCATCTCAAAGGTTTAGTCTTGGATGTCGATGACACGCTGGTACCCCTAAAAGCAGCCGAGGCGTCTGAAGAACTCGTGGAATGGGTGAAGGAAATTAGACAGGTGGCGACGCTATGGCTGGTGAGTAATAACTTGAGCGAAAACCGAATTAGTGGCATCGCTCGCTCGTTAAATTTGCCTTACATTACCAGCGCTGCTAAGCCATCGCGGCGCAAGCTGCGGCAGGCTGTCACCGCGATGAACCTTCCTGTCGAACAAGTAGGGATGGTGGGCGATCGCTTATTTACAGACGTTTTAGCAGGCAACCGACTCGGTATGTTTACCATTCTCGTCGAGCCGATGCTTGACCCAGCGCTTACTGTGCGCTCTTATCCAGTCCGTACCTTTGAAGTCTGGGTGTCCCAAGCCTTGGGCGTCTCGCTCACCGCAAAGCAACAAAACTTAAGAAATCCAGACAAATCCTGAAAAACCAAAATATAAAGAAATAATTATGAGATTCTCGATTGTCAAAAATCCCTGGCATTATACATATGGTTCAAATGGGGTCAGCCAATATAAAGACCCTAAACATTAATCCCCGTGAATACCTGTGTAAAGCGTCAGTTCCCAGATGGAGGAGCTGGCGTTTTACAATTTGGAATGGGAAATCGGCTGAAGCTAATCACTCATTGCCAATTCCCAGCCTCCAGACGCGATAAATCGCATCTGATTTATCGCGTCTGGACAATCTGCTCCCCCTCCCCTCTACTCCCCTGCGCCCCCTCTCTTTTGTGAGTCAAACCCTTGTCATCAAAATTGGTACTTCCAGCCTGACATCGCCTGAAACAGGTCATCTGGCTCTTTCCACCATCGCTGCCTTAGTAGAAACCCTCACAGATTTACGGCGGCAAGGTTATAAAGTGGTGCTAGTTTCTTCGGGTGCTGTCGGAGTGGGTTGCGCCCGCTTGGGACTCGTGCAACGTCCGCGCACCCTAGCACTCAAACAAGCAGTGGCAGCAGTCGGTCAGGGACGCCTGATGCGCGTATACGATGACTTTTTTACAACCTTAGAACAACCCATTGCCCAGGTTCTCCTGACTCGCAGTAGCTTCAAAGAACGCTCAGCTTATATCAACGCCTCCAACACCTTTCGGGAACTGTTGCGGTTGGGCGTCATCCCCGTGGTGAATGAAAATGACACCGTAGCCGTAGAGGAACTGAAATTTGGGGATAATGATACGCTTTCAGCCCTAGTCGCCAGCTTGATAGAGGCAGATTGGCTATTTTTAATGACCGATGTAGACCGACTGTACTCCGCCGATCCGCGTCAAGTTCCGGATGCTCAGCCGATCGCTCTAGTGAACCACATTGATGAGCTGGAAGAATTACAAGTGCAAACAGGCGATCGCGGCTCTCAATGGGGCACAGGTGGCATGGTTACAAAAATTACTGCCGCCCGCATCGCTACCAGCGCTGGAGTTCGGACAGTCATCACCGAAGGGCGATTTCCCCGCAACATCCAAAAAATCTTGCAAGGAGAACCCCTCGGCACTCAGTTTGAACCCCGCGACACGATGGGCAATGCCCGTAAGCGCTGGATTGCCCACGGGTTGATTCCCGCTGGGAAGCTATATCTGGATAAGGGAGCGATCGCGGCAATTAGTCAGGCAGGAAAATCCCTCTTAGCTGCTGGGATTACCCTCGTCGAGGGAGACTTCCAGGCGTCAGACGCTGTGCAGTTATGCGACCCTCAAGGACGGGAAATAGCTAGAGGGCTGGTGAACTACAGCAGCGACGAGCTACAGCAAATTAGTGGACGCCGTTCCGAAGAAATTCCTGCCATTTTAGGCTACGCCGGTGCAGAAACCGTCGTCCATCGAGATAATCTTGTCATTAGTTAGTCAGCAGTCAGTTGTTTTTTCTGCCAATAACTAATAACAAATGACTAATTACGACTAATTGCTTCAGGCGGAGCAATATCAGGCCCAACCGCCACTCCTTTCTGACCCGCCTTTAAACCGGGTTTCGCAGCAGGTTTCACAGGACGATGCGACTCAGAAGCAGATGAGTTGTTAGGAACATCCGGTGGAGAATCAGCAGACGCTGATGATTGTGAATGGTTTGACATCAACGCGAGTCCCCCCACTGCCCCTGCCACTAGCGCAGCATAGCCCACATACAAATGAACTGTATTGAGCTGAAATCCAAATCCTGGCACTGATTTCGGTCGGTACCAAGAAGGCAGTACAGATTTTGCAGGATCGGGCGCGGGTAAGGAAGCAGCCATTGCAGCACCATCTAACCCCAAGGCGACCCCCATCCGGCGAATAAAACCTCGGACATAGATATCCTCAGGCAAATGCTCGAAGCAACCGACTTCCAAAGCCTGAATGTGATGAAGCGGCACGAGTGTTTGATTGTGAAGTTGCCGCAGAGTCATTGACTGTGCATGACGTGCTTGCCCTAATTGCTGACCAATTTGACGCAGGCACTCTTGCCGTTTCTCATCTGCGATTTGCGCTGCCAGTTCCGCCTTAGAGAGCTTTTTGAGTGGTTTGGGAAAAACCGGATCTGGGCTGGTTGGGAGAGGCAGTGGCGTAATGTCTACTAAATCGGCAGGTGAGGCATTCATACTGCGTCCTTGGTCATTCGTTAAAGTTAAGTCATTCGTCGTTGATTCTGGGTGATTAACGGATGACTGTTCGCTATGGACTGATGACTCTTGAGGCTGAGTGCTGGCTTGCGGCTCTTGTTGATTGTTACCAATTTCTGGAGATGTGACTGGGACAACCTTATAAGTTTTCGCAAACTGCTGGAACGCTAGCCGGATGGCTTCTCTCCCTACTGCCTTAACCATAATCTGGGCACTCCCAGCAGCTTCTCCCAAGATTGTCTGTAACCCAGCCAAGGCACGATTGTAGACTTCGCTGCTATGGAGTTCAGATTCTATCCGGCTAAGGATAGACCGTAATACTTCCTGAGAAATTTCAATGGTTGGGCTTTCGGTAATACCGCTACCATATGCCGATTGTAATGCCATGACTTTTCTTGTCGAGCGTGCTTGAGGAAAACCAAACTTATGCGATCGCTCGCGAGCGTGCATTCCTGAGAGCCTAAAACGGCTCCCCACGACGGTTACAGGGGCTTTTCACCCATAACTGACGGTGAATTCGCAGGCTGTTTGAGCTATCTGAGTAAAGTATTCGGCAAGCGGGAACTAGATTCCGGATCGAGCAAAAGTCAATTTTCTCTGTTCAGCGGCGTCACTTAGAACCTGAAGTGCGTTTAAACTTAATAAATTAAAATAACAATTTTCGCCTTATTTAGAATCCAGGGGTCAGACTGAGGATAGATTCTGGCTCCTGGATTCTGTAGAGACCTTGTGGTGGTCAGTCTCAACTTGGCTCCTGACAACTGAATGCAATTTGGCGGTTTAGTGCTGACGGCGGTTTCCTGGCTGGTAATCTTTAACCCAGCAGCGTTCCAAAAGGTGAATTCTGTAACAATACGAGAAGCGGCGGGGATTGAGCACTAATTTAGTTTTGGAACTAAACAGGGGCTGATTGAGAAACTGCCACAGAGGGAACCGAATCTTGCCGTTTTGGGGAGCCATAGTTTGAAAATTCCAGATAGCAGTAGTACAAAACAGGGGCACCGTGCATCTATCTATGGTGACATCTGCTTGGTTAATATTACCTTGCCAAAGATTACTACAAATTTGCTTGGGTTAGATTACGGAATCTCTAGAAAGTGTTTTTGCAAACTCTGTACTTCCACGGATGCGCTGTTGAACTGCCCAGTTAGGGTACTCTGCTACTAGAGCGTAAGCGCTATGTAAGCGCTCTTCTAGAGACCGTGTCAAGATATTTCAAGGAGCAGCTCAACAATTGAATCTTAGGTACTTATACTTAATAGATGTAGCGAGATTTTCTACTACTACCAAAGATAGAAAAAATTTATAGGCGAGCAGACTTAAATAAATTTACAAATCTTAAAATATCAGGGGCACCAAGGCTAGTAAATTGCGTAAGTTTTAATCTGCAAAGATCGACTACAACCTCAATTAAGTTCACAAGATACAGCAATCCTACTCAAGTTGTGATGATTCAGGGCTTGAGATACCCAACTTCTTAGAAGTTGGGTATCTTGCCTTCGGGAATTATTTAGAACTGCTGTAGCAATCTTATTCGACTTGTGAAATAAAAAAACTGCGTAAGCGATGCTGACGTACACAATCTCCGCTTTAGGCGCAAAGAAGGCCAAGGAAAGCTCAGAAGCAGTCTATTAGTTTTACAAAATATTGAATCTAAGATTGCAAGAGCAATTCATCTCATTCAAAAAATGTTAGATGCTTCTCTTAAGTGCTTATGTAAAATAAATTACACATAATAAAAAGTAGAATAAGCTAAAACAAAAGTCAAGAAAACAAGAGACTTATGAGATTTATTAGAGATTTAAGCCGAGAAACTCA
>NZ_JAMPJZ010000120.1:0-12544 GCF_039961835.1 Trichocoleus sp. ST-U1 | reverse complement strand
AGTGCGTCCCGATCTGGCGATCGAAGTGGTGTTTACCAGTGGCGGCATTAACAAACTAGAGGTATACAAGCGCCTGAAGATTCCTGAAGTGTGGTTCTGGGAAGACGGAGTGCTAGAGATTTATCACCTGCGGGGAGAGGGCAACACTCTGGACTACGAAAAAATTTCCAGTAGTGAGGAAATGAAAGGGATCGATCTGGATTTGTTGTTACGTTGCATCAATATGGTGAATCACGTTGATGCCATCAAGACCTTTCAACAGGCACTCCAGAAATAGCTGGTCAAAGGCGATCGCGGCTCTGATCTTCGGTATTTCACTATAACGGCGATCGCAATTCCCACTGATGTGACTCAACTAGAAGGCTGTCAGCAGTTGATAGAGAAGGCGATCGCCGCATTGCGATGAGAGCAAGTGCAAGCAGAACTACAAGCTCATTGCGTTTCCCACAACAGCGCTTTTCTCTACAATTGATGCCATGCCCATGCCTCAGCCAAAAATGCGCTCAAGGGCAATAGCTTGAATGGATGGAAACTGCCGTGCGAACTCTTAAACTACCTTCGGGACAATTAATTCCGGTTCTTGGCATGGGCACCTGGCAGATGGGGGAAAATGCCAGGAATCGCCAAAGCGAAATAGATGCCTTACGCCACGGACTCGATCTGGGTCTAACTCTGATTGACACTGCCGAAATGTATGGCGAAGGCGGTGCAGAAGAAGTAATCGCCCAGGCGATCGCTTCTCGTCGGGCAGAAGTCTTTCTCGTCAGCAAGGTCTACCCTCATAACGCCTCGAAACGAGGGACAATTGCTGCCTGCGAAAGAAGTCTCCAGCGGTTGAAAACCGACTATCTTGACCTTTACCTGCTGCACTGGCGCGGTTCTGTTCCATTAGCAGAAACTCTGGAAGCATTTCAGATACTTCAAAAATCCGGCAAAATCCGCAGCTATGGGGTGAGTAATTTTGATGTCGAGGATATGGAAGAAGCCTTTGGGTTGAAGGATGGGAAAGGAATTGCTACCAATCAAGTCCTCTACAACCTGATGCGACGGGGAATTGAGTGGAATCTACTGCCCTGGTGTCGGCAACAAGGTATCCCAATTATGGCATATTCCCCAATTGAGCAAGGGCGTTTGCTGAACAATCGGACACTCAAGGCGATCGCTGGGGAACGAGGAGTCACTGCGGCGCAAGTGGCGATCGCTTGGCTACTGCATCAAGATAATGTAATTGTGATTCCCAAATCCAGCCGGATTGACCATGTAGAGCAGAATTATGCTGCCTTGAATTTGAAATTGAGTGCTGATGAATTGGCTTCCTTAGATGCTGCCTTTCCACCACCCACTAAACCTGTTTCCTTAGAAATGCTGTAATCACTTCTCTAAGGAACTCAACGGATTTATCTCGCGTTGGATAGTGTCTCAAATGAGCAAGAGTGCCTACCATGACGAGTAAACTTACAGAGCAAACGTATGGCTCAAGGACCTGGAATCTTCCCCACCTTCTTCATTTCTGGCTTTGAGTGTTCGACGTTTCTCTGGAAGGACAAGGGACGGCGAAATCTAATTGCAGAGACACAGCACGATCGCCACGCACAGGAAGATTACAACATCTTGCGATCGCTGGGGATTGATGTGGCACGCGAAGCGATTCCTTGGCCTCTAGTCGATCGTAATGGCTGCTACGACTTCTCTAGCCTTGACACCACGATCAAAGCAATGCAGCAGACGCAGATCGTTCCCATCTGGGATCTCTGCCACTACGGGTATCCAGACGATCTCGATCCCTTTAGCGATGAGTTCACCGAGCGCTATGCTAATTACTGTCGCGCAGCAGCGGAGTATGTAATTCCCCGCTTGCGTGGCCCCTATTTTTTCACGCCGATAAATGAAATTACGTTTTTCTCGTTCTGCGGTGGAGAATGGGGTTGGGTTGCTCCCTATAAAAACACAAAAGAAGACCGTTTTCGCTTGCGATTGGCGTTGTGTAAGGCAGCGATCGCAGGAGTGAAAGCGATTCGGGAGGTGGAACCCGCCTCAAGGATGATCCACATCGATCCGTTGGTTCAAGTGGTAGCACCGCGCGATCGCCCGGATCAAATTGAAGCAGCACATCACGAAACCTATGTGGATACGTTTTTGGCGTGGGATATTCTCTACGGGAAAGAGCATCCTGACCTCGGCGGTTCCCCAGAAATTCTCGATATCGTGGGCGCAAACCACTATTCCTTCGGTCAGATGGAATACCGAGAACACGGCCCCCATCAGGCGCTAGAACCCGACGACGATCGCATCAAACCGCTTTGCGAGCTAATGCGCTGGGTGTGGGAACGCTATCGCAGACCGATGATCGTTGGTGAAACCAGTGGGATGGAAGCAGGCAGAGATGAGTGGCTAAAAGACGTAGTGGAAGAGTCTCTAGCAGCGGTTAATTCTGGGATGGATCTGCATGGAATTTGTTTATTCCCTGCTGTTGATATGCCGGATTGGCATACCGGAAAGTGGCTGCACAACGGGATTTACGATTTGGTGGAGGAAGGAGATAATCTGAAGCGCTTGCCTTGCGAACCATACATTGCAGAACTGCGACGATGGCAGAAGGAATTCAATCGGGTCATGACACTTGATGCCGATCCGTTGAGCGATCCAGTAGAACTGCAAGATGTGATTGACGCGGCTAAACGATTGCAGCCAGAAGCCGATCGCAATTGGAGTTAAAGATTTAATCCAGCAGTGTCATTCATCTGTAACTTTTCCTCGCATCGTCTTAAGTTGCGATCGCTTAAAGTCTTGATGGCTGTCGGAACAATCGCCAAGAGTCAAAGGTTGCTCATAGGCTTTCTGGCAATCAATGCAGCATGGGCATTGGGTAAAGCAAACTGACCATAACAACGCTGAATTTCGACTTGGTAGCCCACTTGTTGCAACATCGTGGCAATTTCTTCTGCTGCATATAGTTGCTGGCGATGAACCTCGTCATCTCGACGATAATCGTTTCCTACTTGCCGAAAGGTAATGATTCGCCGAGTCAGGATGTGCTGTGAATCTTCCTGTTTTTCCACCAAAACAATCCAATCTTCGCCTTCAGTAAAGCTTTTGACTGGAGTTGCAGAAGTCAGCTGTCCGGGTTCTGCAATATCAAAGATAAAAACGCCTCCCGGTGCGAGAGCATCGTGGATGCGTTGAAACACTTGCGTAAGTGTTTGGTGGTCGGGGTCAAACAGGTAATTAAAACATTCACCAATCGAAATCACCGCATTACAGTCAGGAATTTCAACCTTGAACAACGAGCCTACCTGAAATTTAGCCAAAGGAACTCGACAACGGGCAATCTCAATCATGTCAGATGAGATATCAACTCCCAATACTTGGTAGCCTGCCCTAACCAACTCCTCAGCTGACAAACCACTACCACACCCCAAATCTACAACCAGTCCATCCTGAATGCCATGCTGTTTGAGAATTGCCAGAATTCCTGGCATTGCTTGCAGAACATAACTCCTGAAGCCGACATCGTGAATATAAGCAAGGTCTTTTCTGTACCACTCACTCATCTGTAACTTTTCCTCGCATCCATTTAATCTGACTTCTTAATCTGACTTCGCTTAGTTTTGCTATCCAGACGCTTTCTTTGAGAACTACGAGTCGGTTTGCTGGGTTTACGGGGTTTGGGTAACGCGATAGCGAAGCGCAGATCGCACTTTTAATCAAGTTTTGCAATCGTTGCAATGCCTCTTCTCGGTTCTGCTCCTGGCTGCGGTGTTCTTGAGCCTTGATGACAATCACCCCTTCCTTGGTAATGCACTGGTCGGGAAGCTTCAACAGCCGCTCTTTGTAGCGATTGGGCAGCGAGGAAGCCAGGATATCAAAGCACAGATGAATCGCACAGGATGTTCCAAATCTCTATTGTGTAGGAGCCGGAACCCATCCAAGAGTGGGATTACCAGGGGTTATGAGTTTCCAGAAAATTGTAGCAGAGATAATTGGTAGGGCAAGATAGTTGCGTTGTTAGGAATGTTAGGAATGTAGAGATATTTTTTTTATTGACTGTCTATTCAGTCATAAATTATATTGAGGATGAAACAATCGATCCTATCAGCCCAGGCTGTTGCTGGAAAATCAGGCTGAAACGTTCATTGTAACTGTCCTACAAACCTGAAAGGAGACAGACATGGATTTGCATTGTAACTGTCCTACAAACCTGAAAGGAGACAGACATGGATTTGCATTACGAAGTTCAAGGTAAGGGTGAGGCGGTTGTGCTGATTCATAACGCAATGGCAGATTTGCGAGATTGGGAGTTGATTGCCCCGCAACTAGCCCAGACTTATCAGGTCATCACTTTTGACGGACGCGGTGCCGGACAGTCACCCCCACTGCTCGAACCTGCCCACTATGTTGAGGATTTGCGGCAGTTGCTTGACCATCTCAATCTCGATCGCGTGATTCTAGTTGGACATTCGATCGGCGGTCAAATTGCGACCGATTTTGCCCTGGCTTATCCTGATAGAGTAACCAGGCTGGTGCTGGTGGCTCCGGGATTATCGGGCTTCCAGTTCTCACCCGATGTTCAACAATGGTACGCGCAAATCAATGCGGTAGCTCCAGATTTGGAAAAAATGGTTGAGGTGTTGTTGAACCATCCTGTGTACAGTGTCGTGATGTCCAGTCCACAGCGCGATCATATAGTGGAGATGACAACGCACAACATGAAACGGTCTTTTGAATGGAAAACCTATGAGATGCTCTGGGCACAGCCACCGACAATCGATCGCTTAAGTGAGCTTCAAACCAAAACGCTGTTTATCATCGGCAAAAAGGATATGCCTGACCTTTTCAAGGTTGCCGAATTATTTCAACAGGTACCCGACATTCACTTTGCCTACATTGAAGGAGCCGATCATATGCCTACATTCACTCATGCTGATGAGGTTTCAAGTCGGATCGTTCAATTTCTCAGTGAGTAGAAGCCATGCCACGTACCCCAGCAGAAAACGAGCGCATCCGTCAGGCAACGCGGGAGCAAATCTTGAAAACGGCGATGGATTTGTTCTTCACGAAAGGCTATCACGCCACGTCGATTGAAGATATCGCCAAACAAGCGCAGATTTCAAAGGGGCTGCTTTACCACTACTTCAAGGGTAAAGAAGACGTTTTGGCAGCAATGGTCGATGTGCGGCTCAATGATCTGCTGGTCGTCATGAATGCTGCCGTTGCAAAGTCAACGTCTGCTGAGCAAATTCGCCATATTGCCGAGGGTGCGTTAGACGATGTGCGACGGCAACCGGAGGTTTTCCGATTTTATCTCAATCTGTTTACCCAACCCCGGCTCGACCCGATTGTGGCGAAATACAGCCAGAAGTTGATGGATGAGCAGGCAAAGCAGTTTGAAATCCAGACGCAGATGTTCACCGAGTTGGGAGTTGCTAACCCAAGACAGCGATCGCTCTATTTTTCCTCGACGCTTCAGGGCATTATGCTGATGTTTTCAACTTATCCCAACACCTATCCGTTAGATGCGGTCAAGGCACAGGTGATTGCGGAGTTTTGTGGGGAGGAAGACTGAGTGTTCGCACCATCTCATTCATCCGTAACCTTTCCACGCATCGTTTTAATCTGACTTCGCTTAGTTTTGCTATCCAGACGCTTTCTTTGAGAACTCCGAGTTGGTTTGCTCCTTTTGCGTGGTTTGACGACTGCGATCGCACTCTTGATCAAGTCTTGCAATCGTTGCAATGCTTCTTCTCGATTTTGCTCTTGGCTACGGTGTTCCTGTGCTTTGATGACAATGACACCTTCTTTAGTGATGCGTTGGTCGGAAAGCTTCAACAGCCGCTCTTTGTAGCGTTCAGGTAGTGAGGAAGCGATGATGTCAAAGCGCAGGTGAATGGCAGTTGCCACCTTATTTACATTTTGTCCCCCTGCCCCTTGCGATCGCACCGCACTCATCTCAATCTCATGCTCTGGAATACTTACGGTGTTAGAAATTTGCAGCATGATTGATTCGCTTGATTATAGACAGTGCAGCATTGCACAGAAATTGTTGCCCAGTTTCGCTCTATTGGTGCTGATTCCAGCATAAAGTAGCAGCCTCGCCTCTAGCTCCCTCTCTAGCTGCAATATATCAAACACGGAGTTTTTCTTTCACTATGCCTAGAAACGTTCGCTTTGTACTGCAAGTATTTCCTCGACAACGCTTGAGTGCTTTCATACTGTTCATGCCATTGGCGATCGCTGCACGTATAATTTGCACAACTGGAGGCTTTTATGTCCCAATCTGATTTGGAATACCGCTTGCATTTAAGTTGGAATGCGAACGCTCGTGCTTGGACAAAAGCAGTTCGCGAGCAACGAATATCCAGTCGCCGCGTTGTGACTGATGCCGCCATTGTGGAGGTTTTGGTGGCGCTGCAACCTCGCCGCGTGCTAGATGTTGGATGCGGTGAAGGTTGGCTTGTACGCGCATTAAACGAACGCGGTATCCAAGCCTTTGGGGTAGATGGGAGTCCTGCTTTAGTTCAACAAGCTCACGCAGCAGGTGGTGGTAGGTTTCGCACCCTCTCTTACGATCGGATCGTCAACGACCCAAATCAACTTGATGGACTATACGATCTCGTAGTCTGTAACTTCTCGCTGTTAGGGGAAACCATTGTACCCCTGCTGGCTGCACTGGGTACAGTTCTAGTACCTAATGGGCACCTAGTTGTGCAGACGGTTCACCCGTGGAGTGCCTGTGGCGACACCGCCTACAAGGAGGGCTGGCGAACCGAGCGCTTCACGAGCTTTGGCGAGGACGAGTGGGAGCCAATGCCTTGGTATTTTCGGACTATCAGTTCGTGGCTGACAGCTTTTAACCAAGCAAAGTTGCAGATACGCCAATGTATTGAACCACTTGAGCCAACAACGCAGCATCCTCTATCGCTTATTCTCGTGTCCTGCGTAGAAGAACAATTCAGAGGATCTGCCTTATATGATGAGAAATAGTTGAGCAAGCCCCAGTTAGGTTAGTTGTGTTTACAACATCTCGTCTCATTTCAAACTGGCTCTTAGTTGCACTACCAATAGCCCTATGCGCTTGTGCATCATCTGATGCTGTCGTTTCAACTCCAAAAAACGTAATTGAAGCCAAGCCACAATCCTTGCCACCATCCGTAAATAATGCTGAGAAACTCAACAGCATTCAAGAAGAACGTTACTCGCTGCTCATTCATCGAGTAGACAAGCGCTTGGAGGTACTCAATAACCAAAGCGTTCCGATTTACAAAGCAACTATCGGCATTGGTAAGGGCGGACTCAAAGACAAACAAAACATGAATGACTTTGTTACTCCCACAGGCGAGATGAGCGTAGACTTGATTCTCTACAAAAAGTCTGAGTACAACCAGATTTCCCAAAATAACGTTAAGCGTTTTGTCAAAGTTACTCAGTATCGCAACTTAGTTAACCCTCAGCAAGGATTAGCTCAGTTATTCAAGAACATGAGTTCTCTTGACTTTGATGGGAACGGTAGCCCAGACAGTGCCTATGGAAATGGCTATATCGGACTCACTTCAACGACAAGCATCACGGGTCCTAAAATGAGTACATTTCAGGGAACGCCCTACTGGTTCTCAATCGCACTTCATGGTACACCCAATCCGGAGAATATTGGTCAAGCTAACTCAGGTGGCTGCATCCATCTCGACTCAAACACATTGCAGCAGTTAATTGAGAAGGGTTGGGTGAAGTTAGGTACCAAAGTAACGATTATTGATTAATGGATTGACGTGGTTGTGTTTTCTGCGATCGCGGTAATGCTCTTTGTTCACAAATCAAGCTGACTATAAATAAGCTAGTTTTCCGCTAAACTTGCCCCTTCATAACTTATTATTCGCGCCTTTGTATAGTTAGCTTCTGCAATTGGCATCGCACTCCGCACTTTTATACCTGAAGATTTGACAGAAGTTTGTATTGATTGGCTGCAACTACGCTCAGAATTTGGTACCTTATTGACGTTTTGCCCGCCTGCCCCTTGAGAGGGCATTGCAATCATCTCAATCTCATACTCTGGGATACTCACCGTGTTAAAAATTTGTAGCACAATTTAACAATTGTCCAGAGATGAGTCGCACCAGTCGTTGAGCAGATTTCGCTCTGATTCGCCTTTATTCATTATCTCCTGACAGACAAAGTAAGGAAAATAAGCCGATGGATCGATTGAATTTCAATGTAGTCCAGCAGTTCTGGACGATCGCTAAGTCCTATTGGTCAGGGGATGAAAAATGGCAAGCCAGAGGGTTATTGCTGGGCGTAGTGCTGTTACTGCTGGCGTATACGGGATTGAGTGTAGTTCTCAACAACAAGCGAGGAGTGCTGATTTCAGCCCTCTCAGCCCGTGATGAGCCACGCTTCTGGGAAACTGTCATCATTTTCATCGCTGTGTTGGTGATCTATGCACCATTGCTCGCAGGCTATACCTATCTGCGCGATCGCCTCAGTTTGCAATGGCGGAAATGGCTGACTCATCGATTCGTGGATAACTACTTTCGCGATCGCGCTTATTACAACCTGCATATCTCAGGAACCGAAATTGATAACCCAGATCAGCGGATTGCAGAGGATGTTCGCAGTTTTACCCAGGAATCTCTCACCTTTGTACTGGTGTTGGTGCAGTCTGTGCTGTCAACGATCGCCTTCAGCAGCGTACTCTGGGGCATTTCTAAACCCCTGGTGTTGTTTCTGGTGCTGTATGCCCTAATTGGGACAGTAGTAACAACTTTTGTATTTGGTAAGCCGCTTGTCCGACTCAACTTTGAACAATTGAAGAGAGAAGCGAATCTCCGCTTTGGTTTGGTGCGGATTCGGGAGAATGCGGAAGCGATCGCATTCTATCGAGGGGAAGAACAGGAGTCAAACCAAGTTAAGCATCGGTTCCTCGATGTGTTTGAGAACGTCAAACGCCTGCTGGTTTGGGAATTAAACTTAAATGTTCTCACCAACGCTTATGAGTTCATCCCCTTCGTCCTGCCTGCCCTAGTTGTCGCACCCGCGATTTTTGCCGGGGAAATGGAGGTGGGTAAAGTTTCTGAGGCACAGGGGGCTTTTGTCCGCGTCTTTTTCTCGCTCAATGTTGTCGTTGCCCGCTTCCAGCAATTGACCACTTTTGGCGCTGGGATTAATCGTCTTTATACCTTTGCCCAGTTTTTAGAACAGGCAGAGGCAGATCGGGCATCCGATGAGCAACCCAGGATTCAGACGGTATCAGCAGATCGGCTGGCAGTCGAACATCTCAGCCTGCAAACTCCCAATTATCAGCGCACATTAGTAGAAGATTTGTCCATAGAGTTACCTGCTGCACAGGGACTTTTGGTGATGGGGCCAAGTGGTTGCGGTAAGAGTTCGCTGCTGAGAGCGATCGCGGGTTTGTGGGATTCTGGTACAGGGAAAATTGTTCGTCCTGAATCCGACGAGATCCTATTTTTGCCGCAACGTCCCTACATGGTGCTTGGTACTCTGCGCGATCAATTGCTGTATCCCAACACGCATCTTGAGGTTGACGACGAACACTTAAAGCAAGTGCTGGAACAGGTTAATTTAGCAGGTTTAGAGGAAAGATTTGGCGGTTTTGATGCCCAGGAGGATTGGGCAGATGTCCTCTCTTTGGGCGAACAACAACGGCTAACTTTCGCCCGGTTGCTCCTGAACAAACCCAACTACGCCATCCTAGATGAAGCAACTAGCGCCCTAGATTTGGATAACGAGGAACGGTTGTATCAACATTTGCAGGCAAAAGGGACTACTTTCTTAAGTGTGGGACATCGTGCTACGTTGGCAAATTATCATCAGTCATTGCTGGAACTCTCCCAGGATAGGACTTGGCAGCTTAAACAACCCCTAGCTCTTGTCGAAGAACAACCGGAGTTGTTGGAACTGCCATCGACTACCTAAAGGGCGATGGCAGAAGCATCCCATTTGTGATAAAAATACCTGCTGATTGAAATAGCCGAGTCAATGGAAGCTGGCAAGCACAAGTCCAGAGATAAGCCAATCCATGACCATAGACATATCAAATCTAAGGTTTAAATCCCGTGCAGTTCGCTAAAGTTTAAAAAGATATGAATCGTATTGATGGAGAATCCAAATCCCAAATGATACCGCTGTGGAATAAATCTTTTAGTGCTTTTTGCTTGAGTCTGCTTGTGATGTTCGCAGGGAATATCGTTCTAATTGGTTGTGGTGAAGCCGCTAAAAATTCCGAACCTGTACAAGAATCGGAAAAAGAATCCAACCAGGGTAATCAGGCTGATGATGACGATGACGAGGGCCAAGAGACCACTGGCTCCTCCGATCAAGATAACGATGAGGAGAAGGATGGAGAAGATAAGGATTAGCAGTGGCGAGTCACCTAGCGCGATCGCTTGATAGCCGCAGCCACCGATTCGCGTGTACTCCGAATTTACACGCGAAAGGGACGACTTTTTTGAGTGTCGGGCATCACTCTACGTGGACAAATTACCATCAGTCTTTGCTGGAATCCCAGGCTCAAACGTGGCAGATTAAACAACCGCTAGCTCTGCTCAAACATGGCGAAAAGGAGTGACATTTAGCTCCGCTCTCCAGTCTGCTAGTGGTTTTTCCCAAGCCTCTTCCCACTTCTGCCCTAGAAAGGGTTTTGCCCGATCCCCCAAATCGTAGCTCTGCTGAATGAGACTTACAAGCGGGTTTAAATCGCTGTTCATCTTGATCGTATTCAAGGTGATTGCGGCAATCAACATCACTGCGAGCGGAGAGCGATTTTGCGCGAGCGTAAATGCTTGCAGCCCAATTTCTCCAACAGGATCGGTGCCAAATCCTGTAACGGTATGCCAAATATCATGAGTTTGTCGCATACGCAGTGCTAAATAGCTTGTGTCATCTTGAAGCTCGACTTGGCGATAAAACTCTGGATCGAGGTTGGCTGCTCGCATATGAGAGGCATAGGCAAAGCCTAACGAATCTTCAGGCAGCTTGAGTAACGCTTCTAAATTGGGAGTCGGTGCAATATATTGTTCTTCAAAAAGTTGAGCGATTTCAGGATGGGACTTGAGATAGGTAATCGCGGCAGCAGAAACTTTATGGTTGGCTAAGGCAGCAGCAATATCAAAAACTGCCTCGATATCTGTTCCGTTATCGATAAAGGCAAGGAAACCTTCCAAACCTTTCAGAAGTTCTGGAGTAACCGAGCGACTCCTATCAGCATTGATAATCGAGGGAGATTTTGACATCGGGAAACCTTCGGTAATCAAAATGAACGAACCCTTGGCGGGATAATTTCACGTATCTGGCACGTATCTGGATCGAGACCCGCAGTTCTTAACCGTTCTGCCTGTTGTGCTGTCCTATACTCTAGCTGCGATCGCTCTGTTGCGTTCGGCTTTTACCTCAGTTAACACGCAACTTCCTTGTGCATCATACTAGCGCAGCGACCGTCTGTTTAGGACTATTTTGTGGATTCTCGAATAGCCTGATTGCGACTATCTACGGGGCAAAGTTTTGTAGCAATTGAGCAGGAGCGAGATGCCTCCGGCAAGTTGCGCGGGATGCCAATTTAATTACTTCGTAGTTCCCCGTGGGGCGCGTTCAGCATCTGTTCCAATCCACTGCTTAGAATTCACTACGGTATCGATTTTATTTTCCAATTCTGTTAGTTGAGTCGGTGCATCAGGTGAAGGAAGGTAATGGTGTACTGTTTTTTGTTTCTTGCCGATTGTCAATGAGGTGATGGCAGAAGGTGCATCGGTGTGTCCACCTGTATAGCTGTCTTGAAGCTTGAAGTAATTGAGCTTTTGAAAGTCTGCAATGAGCTTTCTCGCTGCTGTTTTACTGATAGTTGTTGTTCGGGTGCCAGTCACTTTCACAAACCGTTTGCCCTCGTAAACCACCTTGCCATTGCCATAAACAGTGAGCTTATAAATGGGGCAAAAGCCAAAACAGGCTGTCCGTTCGAGTGTCAGCGCAACTTGTGGTGAGACTTGTCGAGGTTGATTGAGTAGCCTTTGATTCGGAGTAGTGGTTTCAGCCGCCAGGAACGGGGAGTTAGGAATAGAGACGCTTAGAACACTACTGGCTACACCGATTATTAGACTTAGAAGAAGTGGCGATCGCATTATCGTTAGGCTCTAAATCAGAAAGATTGACTTAACTTCGAGTTTATTCGGCTGTTTCAGCTCTCAGTTCTTGGTTTCTAATTCAGAAACCGGAAGACGATGTAGGAATTTTCTATTTTTAGGCTAAGTTATCGGCTGTTGATGCTATTGGGTGAAATCATTGGTGTTCTCCGTAGACGAGTTGGGTTGTTACACCGCAGCGCACCCTAGAACAACTCAGCTTTGACAACTGAACGTACAGCAATATCTTCAAGGGGTGCAGAAAGCAAGCGATCGCTCGTTTAAGCTCTAGAATTGGAAGCATCCCATGAGCGATTCCAACTCATACATTAGACCTCCTGCATGAATGAGAAAATAGTGTGCCAGTTGGCGATCGTCGAATTGCAAAATTAAGGAGAGACAAGGAGCAACTTAAGGAGGGG
>NZ_JAMPJZ010000119.1:0-12552 GCF_039961835.1 Trichocoleus sp. ST-U1 | reverse complement strand
ATCGGCTTCCTCTTGACTCAAGTCTTCCCGTTGAGAGAGGAGTTGCACTAAAGTATCGCGGTCAAATTGCGAGAGGCGATCGCGCAGCGCATCAATTCCAGCATCCGGATCTTCTAGAAGTGCTTTGAAATCGCGCTCAATGCCTTCTGGGTTTAGTTCTTCCTTCCCCGTCGAGTGCAGATAATGTTCGACGCGATCGCGGAGGTCTTGCGACTGTTCTTGAGATTCCGCACCCTGGACGGTTTCAAAAACTTCTTGCCGAATACTATCCATCTGCTCGGCAATATCCGCGACTTGCTCGGAGGTGAAAGCACCCCGCGATTCCAGCACCCTCACAAAATAGTCCCGATTCAGTTGCTCTAACTGCTGCCGAACTTTTCCAGGAGCTGCATCCGAATCGTAAATAACTTCTCTAAATTCCTGCTTAATCGTTTCTCGGTTCAAGTGCCAAGGTTTGGAATTTAGCAAGTAGTTTTCTACATCCGCCTTAATCGTGCTAAAAGATGGCGCAGGCACCTTATCGGCAACTTTTGTCCCAACCGTTTTAGCTTGTTCAGTTGCTTGCTCTTTCAAATGTTGCAACTGGCTGGAAATTTTTTCCACATCTAAATCGGAGAGATCCGTCCGCTTCATGACTTCTCCCAGTAACGCAGTTACACCCAACTGCATGGAGTGTTCCATCAAGCCATTGCCATGACTGCGCTCTGATTTGCCTTGTCCAACTCCAACTCCAACAAGTTGAGAAAGCTTGGCAGAAAGCTCATTAGATTTCAACTCCTCTGGAGCGGCTTGTTTCAGAAAGTTGAGTAATTCAACCTGCGGATCTGTTTCCGTTGGTTTTTCTGTTCCCTGTTGTTGACCTAATACCTTCTGCCAAACAACTTCCAATTGCTCCGCAATCCGATTAACATCCTGCTTAGAGAAATCACTGCGGCTACTCACTAAATCCACAAAAGTCTGGCGATTGACATTGCGTAAAACGTCATTCCCCGCAATAGATTTCACATCAACATCGCTAAGTAACTTTTCTAAGTCGCTGCGAACCTTATTGATGTCTAGCTTTGGCAGTTGCAAATCTGTAAAGTAATCCTTAATTGTTTCTCGCAAGCTATCCGGATCGAGAGACGAACTCAATTCCCGGCGAACGGCGGCGGCGGATGCTTCTGCAGTAGAAACAATCTGCCTATTTATCGCACTCCCACCAAGCGCAGTGCTGGCTGTAGCCATCACCCCTTGCATCCCTGAACCCGCAGTGTTCACGACCGAACCAACTAAGGAACCCACCGCCGTAGAACTCACCCAAAGGAGCAGCAAAAAGTAGGCTGACCAAATCACGACGCCAGTGATTGCACCCAAAATGACGCTGCTAATCAGAGTCAGCTTCACCGCCAGAAAACAAGCAATGAATATGGCAATATTGACCGTCAATAATGTCCAAATTCCTACCTTAGATTCAATGCTACGAACTTTTTCGCCCCAAGTCTCTGTATCATCATCATCCGCATCTAAGGGATTCTCTGCGGATGAAATCCCAGCAGCAATTGAGAAATTGGTTAACAAAAATTGGAAAGCAAACGCCATCAATACTCCGGCAATCAAGGCAACAAAAAACTGTGGGCTTGAAAAAACAAGTGTTGCCTCTTTTATGGGGGTATTCGCGGCTTGAATCCCACTCGGAGCCACTGGAATTTTGGCAAGACAAAATTGTGTGCTGGACAAATCCAGCATCATTTTTACACTTTGAAACATGGTATTTACGCCTTCAAAGTCGAAAGACTACCTCTATGAGAGGTTGCGTTCTAAGTACACTTTTGCTTATAGTTTTGTAACGTTGTATCGTTAACGCTCTATACTCAATGTGGATAAAAAACCGTGGAGAATAACTCTCTCTAAAGTCTGAAAATTAGCTCGGTCTAAAGTTAAGAAATTAAACAAAAAGGCGAGCGCTAAAACCCACTAAACTTAAGTATTAATACTCAAGATCTCAACCAACTGCTAATCCACAATCTAAAATAGAGATGACCTTAAGCTGTCAACAACTTCTTCAAAAACATACTCAAGTTGGGGACCAAGCAACGGTGCATCCTTTCCTAGTGCAGTGCAAATTAGGAACCATTCAGCCGCAGCAATTTAACACCTGGCTGGTACAAGATTATCTTTTTGTAGTAGATTTCACGCGGATGGTGGCACAAATTTTGGCAGTTGCACCACCTGCTCATTTTGATGTCATTCTGGGTGGATTAGTCGCACTGAAAGATGAACTAAACTGGTTTAAAGCAAAAGCCTCTGAGCGACAATTGAATCTCAATACCCAAAAACAACCAACTTGCACAAAATACTGTGATTATATGCACAGTCTTTCGGCAATGCCACACCCAGTTCAAGCGACTGCACTATGGGCAATTGAGCTTGCTTACAATCAAGGTTGGCAATTACCAGGAGTCATGCCAGATCCCTATGCCGAGTTTGCCGACCGCTGGGGAAATCCAGGTTTTACGGAATATGTAAAACTCTTGGAACAGCAAGCAGATGAAGTGCTGCAAACTGCATCAGAAACCGTTCAGCATCAAGTCGAAGAAGCCTTTTTAAAGGTGGCTGAATTAGAGCAGGATTTCTGGCAGATGGCTTTTAATGCAGCACCGTAGATGAAAAGGGTAAAAAGAAGCCTATAAAGGCTAATCCATGTAATCGTTTGTAATATCAAGATCGTCCGGATTATTTGAAGCAACTGGGCGGTTTCCAGCTATATGCATTGTCTCATCAATCTGAAGATTGCTAGAGCCAATTGGACGGTGCCCATCTACGTCAACAGTGCCCTGAACTTGAAAATCATTTGAAGTAATTGGGCGCTTTCCATCAATGTCCACGGTTTCACGAACCTGAATATCGCTTGGATCAATCGGTCGGTGTCCATCTACGTCAAGAGTGTCCTCAAACTGAAGATTACTAGAGGTAATCGGTCGGTGTCCATCTACGTCAAGAGTGTCTTCAATCTGAATATTATCTGGCGCGATTGGACGCTTCCCATCTATATCAATCGTGTGAGGAACCTGTTTTGGTTCGCTAGGTGAAGGAGAGGCAATATTTTTCTCCTGATTATTTCCCTTTTTTGGATTATCTCTGTTCATATTGTGACCTCTTACTTTACGCCTATGTTATTTATAACGTAATACAAGCTATAAAGAGCTTGTATTTGCTGAGAATTGATTTAATTATACAATTTGTTTTGAAAGTATTCGTGAAAAATGGCAGCGATGAATCTAAAGAAACCTTTGTACGCTACAAATTACGGCGCTGCCTATATTGGTGATTCGCTTGAATTGCTAGATTGCCTTGAATCTGACTCAATCGATCTAGTAATGACCTCTCCTCCATTTGCTTTGCTACGCGAAAAGAGTTATGGAAATGTTGAGCAAGAAGCCTATATCGATTGGCTATTTGCCTTCTGTCGAAAAGTGCATCGCGTATTATCACCGCAGGGAAGTTTTGTCATCGATCTGGGTGGTGCTTATCAAAGTAAACGTCCAGTGCGATCGCTCTACAATTACCGGATTTTAATTAAACTCTGCGATCAGCTAGATTTTCGCTTAGCTGAGGAGTTTTTTTGGCACAACCCTTCTAAGTTACCTTCGCCGATTGAATGGGTGAATAAACGTAAGATCCGCGCGAAGGATTCTGTCAATACTGTCTGGTGGCTATCAAAAACTGACTATCCTAAAGCGAATGTGAGTAACGTACTTGTTCCTTATTCGGAACGAATGAAAAAGCTACACGAGAATCCTGAAAAATACTATAAACCCAAAGCACGTCCTTCAGGTCACGATATTGGATCGGGTTTTGCTACTAATAACGGCGGTGCCATTCCCTCTAACTTGTTGCAAATTCCTAATAGTGAAAGCAATTCTCGATACATTCAACTTTGCAAAGCCGTTGGAATTGCTGCACATCCGGCGCGGTTTCCGCAAAAACTGCCGAGGTTTTTTATTAACTTCCTCACCGATCCAGGAGATACAGTCCTCGATATTTTTGCTGGATCGAATACGACTGGCGCGGCGGCTGAGGCTTTGCGACGGCGTTGGATTGCTTTTGAGCAAAATCCGTCTTATTTAGCTGCTTCTGCTTTCAGATTTTTAGAGGATAACCAAAGTATTGAGGCAGCTTCAGCGCTATTTAAAAAACTGGTGGCAAAGCCCGAAATAAGCAATATTTCTTAGTTTAGCGATCGCCACTTAAAATTAAAGTACTTCTGCTTCTTCAAAAACCTGTTTTGGTGTGATTTCCAATCCAGGAAATAATGAATCTATAATTGGTGCGCTATCAGTGTAGAGTTGACTTGTTTTATCTGGAGAAAAAACTCTAATACTTATGGCTTCAGGATCTACAATCCAAACTCGTAACACACCAGTATCAAAGTAGTCCTTAGCCTTGTCTTCAAATTCTTTTATAGTTTGGTCTGGGGAAATAATCTCAATTGCCAGTTCAGGAGCCACAGGACAGGCTTCGTTACGCTTCCAACTAGCGGGTAGCCGTTCATAAGAGATGTACGTTACATCAGGTACAGGTGCCCAATCCTGACCATTCCGTTTCAACAGCACCGCCCACTCTTGAACAACTCGTCCACGCCCTTTGCACCAGGCACGAATCAGAACCATCAAAGCAAACTGTACAGTTGAATGAAAGTATTTTGGAGACACTTTAGGCACTACCTGACCATCTATAAATTCATAGATTACATCCCCTTCTGGCAAAGCCAGAAAGTCTTGTAGTGTGAGCTTGGTTCCAGTGCCTACCATGACCCTAAGCTACCTAAGCAGGTGATAAATAAACTTATTATACAAAAGCTTTTGATGGCTAGGTGACACTCGCATAGAGCGTACCACTTGTGCTATATGCTTCGAGCTAGATGCGTCAGAACAGTAAATCTGTAGCAGCGTCAAAGGATTACAGTTTTAAAATTAGATAAAGTAAAGATAGAGTGTTTTTGTTCTAATATAGTTTGTTTGTGGCATATTCCTAGCCACATCAATCAATCATCCGAAGGGATTAGAAAAGGAGAAACTATGACTCGCGCGATTATGGAAACCGACAAAGGCACAATCAATTTGGAGCTGTTTGACAAAGATGCACCGAACACGGTGAAAAATTTTGTAGACTTATCTGAAAAAGGGTTTTACGACGGTCTTAATTTCCACCGAGTCATCCCTAACTTTATGATTCAGGGCGGCTGTCCGCAGGGAACGGGAACAGGTGGTCCAGGTTACAAAATCAACTGTGAAATTAACCCCAATAAGCATCAGGCAGGAAGTCTATCAATGGCTCATGCAGGGCGCAATACGGGTGGAAGTCAATTCTTTATCTGTCACGCTCCTCAACCTCATTTAGACGGACAACACACAGTTTTTGGTAAAACTGAAGACATGAATGTAGTCAATGCGATTCGTCAGGGAGACAAAATTCTTTCTGTCAAGATTGAACGATAGTCTAAATGGCTTTTTAGCCGGAAGGAAGCGCTTCCTTCCGGCTTCGTTACTATCAATTGATGCTCGTTACAGTCTGAAGAGGGGTAACTTCATTCAGTTCGGGTTCAGCCACCTGAAGATGTTGCTCTAAAAGCGCCAAGTTACGGATATTTGACTTGTAGTATGCATCGAACAAGTCTCCCACCAAAGGCACCGAGCCGACTGTGGCTTCTAAGGCAATATTAAATATCATCTTTTGTAGGATTTCACGCGGTAAGCCGAAGCGGGCGGCTAAATAGATGATGTAAGCCGAAAACCCGGTGCTGATGATATCTCCGGCACCTGGAATCAGACCAATAATTGGGTCTAAACCAATACGAAAGCCGATGCCTGGGATTCGGATTGCATTATCCATCAGGCGGCTAAGTCTGCGGATGTGGTTGAGATTTTCGAGACGTTCAAGTGTGTTCATATTTCTAATTTTTGCACGAGGAATCCGCTGCATCTTATACCGTGAGAAGGAAAATTTCTTTTCTGGAATCATCCTAAAGTTAGTGGAACTGTCTGCCTAAAGTCAGAGATGTTTAATTTTAAGATTCCTTTATCTGAAGCCATGCTGAACTCCCCAACGCAAGACCTTCTTTTTATTTGCACTCAATTTCTGGCACAAAATCCCCAAAAACGTTTGCAGAGTCTCAAAGACTTGGGGATAGCGCGTTATGCTGATTTTTTAACTAAAATGCCATTAACAGAAGCAAATGTAGCTTGCGTAATGCATTTTTTTAGAGATACAAGTCGCGTGAAGTTCCCGAATCTTAGGGGAGCGGATTTATCTAACTTGAAGTTAGATGGCGTTAACTTTATCCGGGGTGATTTATTGGGGGCAAATTTGAGGGGAAGCAGTTTATTAGAAGCCGACCTTTTATTTGCCAATTTCACTGGAGCAGATTTGAGAAATGCGGATTTGAGGGGTGCAACTCTTAATGAGACAATATGGTCAGGTGCGGTGGTAGAAGATTGCAATTTTGGAAAAGGAATTGGGTTAACGGAGCAGCAGCGCAGAAACCTAAAAAGTCTCGGTGCTAGGTTTAATTAGCACCGGCGGCTCATCCGAGTTTTGGATGTTTAGCAACCGCTGTAGAGCGTTGGGTTGAACGATAGTGAAACCCAGCAGACAGCTTAATTTAGTGCCATTTATTTTAAATCTAATTGCTAATTTTTGCCGTTTTTGATCCCTGTCTGCACTTTCCAAAGGCTGGCATAAATTCCTTGGTCTTCTAATAGTTGTTCGTGTCGTCCTTGCTCTACTAAGAAGCCTTGTTCCATCACATAGATACAATCAGCATTGCGGACGGTGGAGAGGCGATGAGCGATCGCTATCGTGGTGCGATTGACGGTAATTCGTTCTAGCGATCGCTGAATGGCTGCTTCTGTCTCATTGTCTACGGCGGAGGTGGCTTCATCCAGAATCAGAATCGGCGGATCTTTCAAAACGGCACGCGCGATCGCAATCCGCTGTCTTTGCCCACCTGACAACTTTTGCCCCCGCTCGCCCACAATCGTGTCGTAACCTTGGGGAAGTTGCATGATAAAGTCTTGAGCTTCGGCAATTTTAGCCGCTTCGATTACCTCAGCTTCAGTTGCATCAGGACTGCCGTAGGCGATATTTTCTTTCACCGTGCCGTGAAATAAGAAGACATCCTGACTGACTAAACCAATACAGGAACGCAAATCTCTTAATTTCAAATCGCGTAATTCAATCCCATCCAATGTCACCGTTCCCGACTGAATTTCGTACAACCTCAGCAACAGTTTCACTAAGGTACTCTTGCCCGAACCAGTAGAACCGACAATGGCGATTGTTTTACCTGCGGGAATGTGTAAAGAGAGATTTTGAATGACTGGATTTCGCCCATTGTAGGCAAAAGTGACATCTTTTAATTCCATTTCACCCCGCACTGAAGCGACGGGTAAGGAAATGTGTCCCGAATGAATCGCAATCGGTGTATCCAGCAGATTCATCACCCGATTTGTAGAAGCCATTGCCCGTTGATATTGATCGAGCGTTTCTCCCAATCTCGTCAAAGGCCAGAGCAACCGCTGGGTTAGAAATACCAATACACTGTAAGTGCCCACAGACAATCTACCAGCAGCGGCGTCCATCCCGCCGATTAACAGTGTTGCCGTGAATCCGACTAAAATAATGATGCGAATCAAAGGGACAAAAGCAGATGAGAGGGCGATCGCTCTCCGGTTACTTTGTCGATAAGCCTCACTTTCGACTGCCATCCTGTTCGCTTCATAGTCTTCCGTGACAAAGCTTTTAATCGTCGTCATTCCGCTCAAATTATTCGAGAGGCGACTGTTGAGCAGACTGACTTTTTCCCGAATCTCAGCATAGCGGGGGGCAAGGCGATGCTGAAAGACAATCGAACCCCACAGCACAAACGGCATTGGCAGCATCGCCATCCAAGCCACGCTGGGAGCCAGAATAAAGAAGGCACCGCCAATAATTACAACCGTTGTCGCTACTTGGAGGATTTCATTCGCGCCTCGATCCAAAAAGCGTTCCAGCTGATTGATATCGTCATTTAGGATAGACATCAAACCGCCAGTGCTGCGCTCTTCAAAATAAGCCAGTTCCAGTTCTTGGATATGGCTGTAGGCATCGAGGCGCAAGTCGTGTTCAATATTCTGGGCTAGATTGCGCCAAAGCAGGGCATAAGCGTACTCAAAGATAGATTCCAGTCCCCAGATGATGAAGCTGAGGAAGCTCAGGATGACGAGTTGCCAAAAAACATCTTTGACGCCAAATTGTGCAATTAGCGAGTCTTGTTGCTTCACCACTACATCCACTGCTGCACCGATCAAGGCGGGTGGGGCTAAGTCAAAGATTTTATTGAGAATTGAGCAAACTGTCGCCTGCCAAATTTGGGCACGATAGTTGCGTCCATAGTCAATCAGACGCTTGAGGGGATGCGCCTTTTGGCTGCTTTGGATTTGATTGCGGGATTTTTTACGGGACAAAATGAGAGTACGCGACGATAGTTACACCAGATTTTAACCACTGTAACAATTATCCATCTGACATCCCACGACTCTCTGATAGCAGGGGCGATCGCCCGATTGGTGTTATGCAACGCCGGGTGATGTGAGTGTTGCACTTGCGATCGCTTTCTCTTGAGTTAGGCAAATGTGTTCCCCATTTTTCACCAATCTTGCTACCCAATTATTTGTTTGTATCTATCACGAGATAGATTTTTAAAGCAAATTTACAGATGAGTCAAGTTACAGGCTCAACAGAAATATCCAAGGCGTTTTTCAGAACCAAGAACAAGAAATGCCTGCTGGATTTTGCTTTTCTTTGACTCGCGCTTCTAGTTTCATTCTCTATCTTGAGACATATATTGAGCTGTAAAACAATCCATAACCAATCCATCGCCGTATCTTTTTTAGTCAAGAAATCAAAAAGGGAATCCTTCCGATTCCACTGAGGTAGAAGCCGCCAATGAAAAAACTAGCGCAGATAACCGCCATATCGGTACTGGTTATAGGGTTATCATCAGCTCATGCCCAAGCTGCCACATTCACAGAGAAAAGTGATGCTGGGAAGACTCTAAATACAGCAAAAATTATCCCATCAGGGTCGCAAATACTAGAGTTTATTACTGGGACACTTTCTGATAATGATGCTGACTTATTCCAAATTTTTCTGACCGGAGGACAGACATTCTCGGCGACAACAATTAGCCTGGATACGCTGGTAGGACTCCCAGTTGATAATGTTTTAGGTACCCCGACCGAGCTGCTTGAAGACCCGCAGTTATTCTTGTTTGATGCGGCTGGTAAGGGCATTTATGGGAATGACGATATCCCTGGCTTAAATTCACAATCAGTTTTATCCTCTGGTGGTTTTTCTCCCACTCAATCTGGTATTTACTATTTAGCGATTGCTAGCTCTGGTTACGATCCTGTAAGTGCATCTGGGAAAATTTTCTCGGCTGGAGCGGATGGAACTCTAGAACCGATGGGTTCGGGTGGAAACCTTTCCTTGAGAGGCTTTACAGGTACGAGCGCTACCAGTGGAAGATACGCGATCGCACTAACCGGAGTTACAACTAGCGCTGAAAGTAGCACGGCAAGCATTCCCGAACCCTCTGGAACATTAGGCATTTTAGCTTTGGGTACTTTAGGCGCAGTTTCTCACGTGAAAAACAATAGAAAAAAACAAAAAATCACTAGCTGAGTTCCCAGCATTTTCTGGTCGGTTATTGAGGAAAGGTGCAATCGTGCCTTTGTTGGTGGGACGCCAATAAACCAACAGAGATTTGTTTTATCACTGTATTTTTGATAATTGCGATTTCCTCAATGCAGAGGTTAGGGAAAGAGCGAAAATCTAGTGGTAATAGAATTGCCAAAACAAGTTAAAGATTGATTTTTAACTTTCGGAAGAATCCATAACTAGCTCTGAGCCGTACTTCTTTTAAGCCTAGCGATTCAAAAGAAGATAAACATTCCCATTCCGCACCAATAAGTGACTGAATGGATACATCTTTAGGAAAAACTGAAATGAAGCAAAAAACTTGTGTTCCTGTGAAAGAAACTGCGGCTCCTCTCAACAAAATTGCAACTTCCCCTAAAAAACCTTTGCGTCGCTTTGGTTTAAGAAACCCAATCGGATTGGGCGTACTTGTTTTAGGATTAGCTTTGATCGCTGGGATGACACCTCTCTATCTCAAAGCTTCTGACCATGATGATGGTGAGGTAGATGCCAAGGGACGCAATCTTAATTTAACTGACCTGTTTGTATTCCGGGAAAAAGATCAGAACCCGAATGCGTCTCAAAACGATCTGGTCTTGATTATGAATACGAACCCGCGATCGCTAGCGCGTCAGCAGTATTACTTTAGTACCAGAGCCAAGTACGAGTTCAAAGTGTCGCGGGTGGGGAATAATGACGCCACTCCCACGGGTAAGGAAGACGTGGTTCTGCAATTCACCTTTAGCCCACCGGATGCGAATCGCCAACAAACCATTACGATGACCGCCATCCGGGACGGTGCAATTGTTCTCCAAACCAAGAACCTCCGCACCACCCCGCTGAATCCCAACCCCAGTGCGCCGCCAATCGTTAATCAGGTATCCGGCGGTGGCGCTAACTTAGCCGTATTTGCGGGACTCCGGGAAGATCCATTCTTCTTCGACGTTGAGCAATATTTCCGGGTTCGCGCTGCTTTTCTTGGCATCGGTCCCGCAGTTTCTGGGTTCCGTCCACCCGAACAGGCTGTTGATTTTACCAAAGGATACAACGTCAACGCGATCGCAGTCCGAGTACCGATTAAATTCTTACAAGGCTCGACCTCCGCAACCACTTTTGATGTCTGGGAAACAATTTCAGTGCCCGGAGCAAACGGCAAATTTACTCAGTTTGAGCGACTAGCTCGACCGGCGATCAACGAGGGTCTAGTCGTCACAAACGACTTCCTGAACGCCCTAAACACCGTCAGTCCTGGTTTTGAAGCTGCTGCTTTGGCGGGTCAACAACCGGCTGCGAATATCGCAGGGCCAATCGTCGGGGAAGCGAAAAAGACGCTGCTAGCTTTTGGGAATACCGAGCAACGAGCGAACGCCTTATTGGGTGCCTTTTTGCCAGACGTGATGCGAATCGACACTAGGGGACCCAGCGGATACGCCAACGCCCTGAATGCCAAAGGTAGCCCGATTCGGGGTCGCTTGATAAAAGATGATGTCATTGACATCACCTTAAGTGTCGTCACCGAGGGGAAGGTTACGAGTGATAACGTGTCCTACGACGGCGCACCGGGTAATCCAGCACAAGGACACAAGCCGTTACAACCCGCATTCCCCTATTTGGCTCTCCCCAACTAGGTCAGGAGTGATGAACTGCGTAAAGTATTGCGGATCGAAGACCTAACCCCCTAACCCCCTTCCCTAGTCTAGGGTGAACTTGCAAGTCCCGTTTTGATCCCCCCAACCCCCCTTAAAAAGGGGGGCAATCAAGTCAAAGTTCCCCTTTTTTCTAGCGTAGCGGCGCGATAGCGCGGGGATTTAGGGGGATCAATCAACGTTTTGCCAATTAAAGATGTGGGTACACGGTAGCTACTAAGGGACGGGTTGGGGGAGAGGTGAACCGAGCTAGAGACAAGAAGCATGAAACGTGCTGAGTATTATAAATCTGAAATCTTGAAAGGTGGGTTGAGTGGGCGTTTTGTCGGGAAACGTTGGTGGATACCGCTCTTAGTGGCGCTACCGATTGCCGGAGTTTTGGTAGGCTGGCGTTTGTGGAATCCCAGTGCTAAACTCGACGCTCCTTATCGCTATCCCTTTTCCCAGTCACCCTCAGACAATATCACCGCTGCTTTGGGACGGGAAATCGCTTTCTATCAGGAACGGATTCGGCGAAATCCAGGGGATGGGCTGGATCGAACCTCCTTAGCCAAAACCTATCTGAAGATGGCTCGGGCGACGGGGGATGCTAATTGGTATCTTATGGCGGAGCAGTCGGCAAAGCGATCGCTCGCTAATTTATCCTTTGATAATCAAGGTGCCATTTTGGTGCTGGCTCGGATTGCAGAAGCGAAACATGACTTCACCGAAGCGATTCGCTTGGCAAAACAGGTACTGCAAACCGAGTCTGGAAATGAAGATGCACTCTCGCTGCTGGTTACATCAAACTTGGCAATGGGCAAGGTGGATGAAGCCAACCGCGTCGCGAATGCTTTAGTAGACAAAATCCCCACGTTAGGCTCCTTGACACTTAGGGCTTTGGTAAAAGTTGCACAAGGTCAAGATGCAGCAGCTATTCAAGATTTCCAGCAAGCTCTAGCTGCTGAAGAACCGGGCGAGACAGGCAGTTCGGCTTGGACGCGGACGTTGCTGGGTCGGTTTTACTTCCAGCGGGGCAACCATCAACTTGCCAAAGAACTTTACCAGGAAGTTTTACGCATCCTGCCGCGATATCCCTTGGCATTAGTCAATCTGGCAGAATTAGAGACTCGACTCGGACAGTATCGAGCCGCGGAGCGTCATTACTCCCAGGTCTTTGTTTCCCCAACCTACCAGAATGTGTTCG
>NZ_JAMPJZ010000118.1:0-12905 GCF_039961835.1 Trichocoleus sp. ST-U1 | reverse complement strand
TGCAAAACGCAAAAAAAGTCTATGGAACCAACAGAAACCAATCCATCCCAAAAACTGGCAGACAAGAACTCCAAGCCAATTACTCAGGTACAACGAGATAGTGTAATTACCTCTGAAGACTTGCCTCCGAAGGCATTTCGCATCAGCCTGACGATAGCAACTCTGGCGATTGTGTTGCTGTTTTTTGGCTTTTACTTCGGCATCATTAATGTTTAGAGTATTGCTAGCAAGATGAGCTACTTTGCATTTCACCTTGTCTTTATCCTGCCACCAATCCTCTTTCTAGCATGGGTTCAACGCCAACCTCTAGCTGGTATCGGAGGACTGAGAGCGTGGTTAGGACTGCCCCTGATTGCGCTGATTGCACTGATTTATACGACACCGTGGGACAATTACCTGGTTTGGCACGACGTATGGAACTATGGCACGGATCGGGTGGTGGGTACGATTGGCTACGTGCCCGTTGAGGAATATTTATTCTTCATCCTTCAGCCACTCCTAACGGGTCTGTGGCTGTACTGGCTGTTTCCTCGCACAACTGAGCCAGCACAGGAGGAGGATTCTCCTTGGCTGCGAGCATCTGGCATCGTTTTCTGGCTCGTTCTCAGCATTGCGGGAGCTTTTATGTTGCAGTCGGATAAGACTGTCTACATGGGGCTAATTTTAGCTTGGGCAGGCCCCGTACTGGCGCTACAGTGGGGAGTTGGAGCAAAGCAACTCTGGGCGAGAAAAGATGCTTGGCTGATTGGCACTCTAATCCCCACAGTTTACCTGTGGATAGCCGACCGCATTGCCATCGGACAGGGCATTTGGAGCATTTCTGAGACCTATAGCATTGGATTTAAGCCGTTTGGGTTGCCGATTGAAGAGGCGACATTCTTTTTAATCACGAACCTGCTAGTGGTGCAAGGACTTTTACTGTTTCTATTGGTGGGGAAGATGCGATCGCTTCTACCACTCATCTCTTTCCCTATTCTCAATAATGGGCGACCAGAACTTCCAAAAGCTCTTGCTCCGGTAGAGCCTGGAAACGATACGGTTTGAGATGGTTGCCTCTATTTTCCACATCACCTTTTGGGAGTAAAACCGAGATGCCTATTAAGGAATTTTTAGAACAAATTTCTGACACGGTATGGGAAATTCCGGTTTCCTACAAGGAAGGGATGCGCGTTCCCGCCCGGATTTATGGAACAGAGAAGATCATTTCCGAATTAGACGAAGCGGTTTACGACCAAGTAACGAATGTCGCGACGCTTCCAGGGATAACCAAATATGCTATGTGTATGCCTGACGGACACTTTGGCTATGGTTTTCCCATTGGTGGCGTGGCGGCGATGGATGTGGAAAAGGGAGGCGTGATTTCCCCCGGCGGTATCGGTTTTGATATCAATTGCGGAATGCGTTTGATGGTTACAAACCTCACCTACCATGAAGTCAAACCCTATATCAAAAAGCTGGTAGATAGGCTCTACGAAAGGGTTCCTGCCGGAGTGGGAAGCAGCGGTTTTGTAAAATTATCGCGGAATGACTTTCGCAAAGTGGTCGAACAAGGCGCTCAGTGGTGCGTTAATAATGGCTATGGTTGGGAAGAAGATTTAGAATTCATTGAAGAAAACGGCTGCATTAAAGGTGCTGATTCTGCAAAGATTAGTGACAAGGCGATTGACCGGGGTTTCAATCAAATTGGAACTCTAGGATCTGGCAATCATTATTTAGAAATTCAAGTTGCTCGAAAGCAAGATATTTTCGATCCAGAGTTAGCCAAGACAATGGGAATTACCATGCCGGATCAGGTGGTGGTGATGTTCCACTGTGGAAGTCGCGGATTTGGTCATCAGGTGGCAACCGACTATCTGCAAAGATTTTTAAAGGTAATGGATAGCAAGTATGGAATTAAAATACTAGACCGAGAATTAGCTTGTGCGCCCTTTGATTCTCCGGAAGGACAAGCTTATTTCGCTGCGATGAAATGCGGCATCAATATGTCTTATGCCAATCGTCAAGTGATTCTGCATCGCATCCGCGAGGTATTTTCGGAAATCTTTGAACGTTCGGCGGAAGACTTGGGGATGCACATGGTTTATGATGTCGCACATAATACCGCCAAGCTAGAGAGTCATATTGTGGATGGGAAAAAGCGATCGCTCCTCGTCCATCGTAAAGGTGCAACTCGCGCTTTTGCAGCAGGAATGGCAGATATTCCGGAACGCTACAAGAACATTGGTCAGCCAGTTATTATTGGCGGCAGTATGGAAACCGGATCTTATTTATTAGTCGGAGTCCCCACTGGCGACCAAACTTTCTTCAGCACTGCACACGGAAGCGGACGCACAATGAGTCGTACCAAGGCGCGAAAAGCTTGGAAGGGAGAAACACTCTTGAAGGATATGCAGAAGAAGGGCATTTATGTCCGCAGTACCTCAATGTCTGGACTAGCAGAAGAAGCGGGTGCAGCTTACAAAGACATTGATGATGTAATTGAAGCGGCGGAGTTAGCGGGGATTAGTAAAAAGGTGGTGCGGTTGACACCGATTGGAAATATTAAAGGATGAAGCAAATTTAACATTTGCGCGATCGCCATCTCCTACTAAAATTCTGGCTTTTTAGGTTGCTCTAAAAATTCCAAATCTTTACAGAAACTAGGCTTACCTTTTTTGAAGTCACTAAGCTTGTATTTGTAGAGGGTTCCTTGTTTGGCAAACACTAAATTACCCAGAAAATCCCAAGTAGCCCAGTCAATAGAATCAAGAAGATCGGGATATTCATCTAACCTAAACTTGAAAGTATAGCCACGTTGCAAAAAACCTGTGTAATACATTCTTAATGTCGGATGCTCTCGACTCGGCTGCCAATACCAGCCGTCGTCATTTTCGCACTTGACCGTATACGTTTTGGAATTCTCAACTTTCACATTATTGCCGTAATTGTCTCCAGCTCTAGTCCATCCATCCCGCTCTAACCGGGGATATAGTACGCCTAAATCTTCTCCTCCAAACTGGGAATTCAACTGTCCTAATTTAAAAGGGATGCTGCCTTTTGGCTGTCCCAAACCATTCAATAACAGTTCTTTCTCATCTTTCCAATAGCCTCCTCCAAACCACGTTCCCATATTGTCTGCCTCCAAGTGGGTTTTTAACCGAGGCAACAGACAAACCCCGCTCCAGGTGTTGCCATTACGCCCCCCCATCGCCAAATAAACCATCCATTTTCCATCGAAAGATATATCGCATCTTTTTGGATATAACTTACCGTTAAACCAAGACCCATATTCTAGGCAATCGTCTTCTGTATTCCAACGAATGATGTGGAAAACTTTTGACGGCTTTCGTCTGATTACAGCGACGTAGGGCGAGCCTTTCGCTGGAAGTAAATGTATTCTCGCTGGAATTTCTTCAATCATCGCAGTGCAGTTCCATCAAAGGGATAGTTTATGCAGGTACGCACGCCATTAACAGTGATTACGGGGCCACTCGGAAGCGGAAAAACAACTCTGCTTCGTCACATTCTCGACTCTTTTCCTAAAAAGATTGCCATTTTGATGAATGAATTTGGCGAAATTGGTATTGATACTAAAATCATTCAAGGCAAAAATGTCCAAATGGCGGATCTCGGTGGTGGTTGCGTCTGCTGTTCGCTGTTAGGCGAGTTTGAAGCCGCTGTCAATGAAATCATTGATAGCGTTGACCCGGATAATATTGTGGTGGAGACAACTGGAGTTGCAGAACCAGATGCGCTGGTGTTCGACATTCAAGAAAGCTTAACTAAAGTGCGACTGGATGGAGTTGTTACGGTTATCGATGCCGATGCAATGGTGAAATATCCGTCTGTGGGACATACCACTAGGATACAAATTGAAGCAGCAGACACCCTCCTTTTGAACAAAGTTGATTTGGTTTCTGAAAGCGAGTTAAAGGCGATAGAAGATAAATTGCGCTCCTTCAACGAAGTCGCCTCAATTTTGCATACTAAGCGATGCCAAGTAGACCCAGATTTACTATTTGGTATTGGTCGAGAGCGAGTTCAACCGCAACCTCACCACGTTCACCAACTTGAATTTGAATCCTTTAGCACGACAAGTCCTGCGACTTTCGATCGCCAATGTTTTGGAGAATTTGCCGACTCACTTGGGACAGATGTTTATCGGGCGAAAGGTTTTGTACGATTTCCTGAAGGAAACTATCTATTTAATTTCGTGGCTGGACGTTGGGATCTAGAGCCATTTGAACAAGAGGGGACGGAGCTAGTTTTTATCGGTAAACAGGTAAGCGATCGCAAGGAAGAAATTATTAGTCAGTTAAAGACGTGTGAGCAATAGTCCTATGCCTTATGAGTTTCTCGAAGATGTTGCCACTGCTGATATTGCTTTTCACGCTTGGGGAAAGGATTTAGAGGAGCTTTTCATCGCAGCGGGTGATGCAACCCTTAACGTGATGATTGATAATCTGGATGCGATCGCGCTAACCGAGACGCGCACCTTCAGCTTAGAAAACGATGAATTAGATATGCTGCTGTTTAATTTCCTGCAAGAATTTATCTACTACAAAGACAGTGAGTTACTACTGCTGAGGGCGCAACAGGTTGAGATATCCGAGAAAGATGGAGTGCATCAGCTAAGTGCAGTTACGAAGGGAGAAAAGCTAGATAGCGATCGCCATCAACAGCGAGTAGATGTCAAAGCGGTTACTTTACACCAGTTCCAATTGGAAAAAACCGATGACGGTTGGACAGCAATGGTGATTCTTGATATTTAGTGCGTATCTGCAAAAAGGCTTTGCAAATTGTAAATGCCGATGTGGATATTTTAAGATTGCAGCGAATATTGCGGTTCTCAATTGAGTGGAACATAGGTTGTTTGTAGGGGCGAATGAATTGCCTCTACTCTGTAGTTTCTCAAAGAATGACTAATTCTCCTTTAAGTCAGTGATATTCGATTTAAATACTCTGACCGGGGAAAATATTACCCAAGCTAAGCCTCTCTAGCCTACGGCACGCTACGCTAACGCCGACTCACCAAAAACCCAAGTTTGGAAACCTGCGAAAGCAGATTTCGTCTTTCGTCTGTATATCCATAACTTACAGGATACCCTTATCCTTCCAATCGCAGTGGGTATTTATAAACATCCTTTCAAGAGGAGATTTTTCCCATAATGCACAATTTTGTAGAACCACTGGGTAACTGGAATCCCCAACTGTTGCGGGAACTCAAAGGACGTCTTAAACCTCGCAACATTCTGTTGGCAAGTGTTATCTCTGTGCTGGGTCAAATTGGAATATTCATGTATTTTCAAACCCAGCTCCCGAATCCTATTAACCGAATCGCGGATATCTACAATAAATATTGCACGGGCAAGCCCCTTCCTAATAGTAAGGAACCACTATGTCTGCCGGATGGATTGGACAATTTGATCATCAACTCGCAATTATGGTCACTAGACCGATTTATATCCCTGAGCATTATTGGCATCTTAATCCTGTTACTAGCAGGAACCTATTTGCTAATTAGTGATTTGGCTACTGAAAAACGTCGCGGCACCCTCAATTTCACTCGGCTCAGCCCTCACTCTACTGCGAGTATTTTGACGGGAAAACTGCTGGGGGTTCCGATTTTGATTTATCTGGTAGCCGTCGTTGCAGTTCCTTTCCATTTGTGGGCTGGACTCGCCGCCAAAATTTCTTTTGGACAAATTTTGAGTTTCTATGGGGTTCTCGTTGGTAGCTGTATTTTCTTTTACAGTGCTGCGTTGTTATATGGCATTGTCAGTTCTTGGCTGGGCGGTTTTCAAGGTTGGTTAGGCAGTGGTACGGTTCTGGCTTTACTAATGCTAACTAAGGGAATAAGTACGACCAGTTACTATAATTCAACGACTTGGCTGAAGCTGCTTAACCCCTTTTGCCTAATCCCACATTTGTCTGCTAGTTCTTTTAATGAAGCTTTTGCCACAGGGTTGGAAGGGTTTAAGTGGTTTAGCTTACCATTGGGTGACAGTGTTTTAACTGCCGTAGGCTTTGTGCTGTTAAACTACAGCATTTTGACTTGGTTTATTTGGCAAGCTTGGCAGCGTTGTTTTCGTAATCCCAAGGCCACTATGTTAAGTAAGCAGCAGAGTTATTTGTTAACTGCTTGCTTTACAGTTTTGACTCTAGGATGTGCCAATTACAACTCCATAGAAAATCGTAGCGTTTACGCTGCGCCGCTGTTAGAAAACCTCTTGGCACTATCGTTGTTGAATCTGTTGCTATACCTCTGTTTAATTGCTGCTGTGACGCCTCATCGCCAAACTCTACAGGATTGGGTAAGCGCTCGACCCAAGAGGGGTTCTAATAGCAAGAGATTCGCTGATAGCTCGTTGGTAAAGGATTTAATTTGGGGTGAAAAAAGTCCAGCGGTAGTAGCGATCGCGCTGAATGTAGTGATTGCGATCATCCCCTTGGCTTTATTTATTTTACTCTCCCCTGCACAATCAGCTACTGGTATAAATGCTGCTGCAAAAGTAAATGAGAGCAGAACTGGGGCGTTGTTTGGTCTTACTTTAGTGGCTAGCTTAATCCTAATTTACGCAAGCATAGCCCAACTGCGATTATTCATGCGAACTCAGCAACGGACGCTCTGAGCAGCGGGAACGCTAGGGACACTAATTGTATTGCCACCAACTATTTTTGCGGTACTGAGAATTCACCATTTCGATCCCTTGGCGGTGCTGTCGCTGTCTATTGTCTCTCCTTTCGCTCTCTTACTAGGCTCGGAGAAAATTTTTCTGCTAATTCCAGGTCTGGGACTAATACTGGTATTGTTGAACCTGCAACTGACACGCCAGTTGCGGCAAGCAGGCAAGCAAATCAAAGGCTCTAGCCACGTCACCTCGTAGTGATAAACGCGCGATTGTCATCAACAACGAGTAGATGTCAAAGCTGTTACTTTACACCAGTTCCAATTAGAAAAAACTGATGACGGTTGGACAGCAATGGTGATTCTTGATATTTAAGGCTTGTCTGTGAATTCGAGAATTGAGAGCGATCTCATTTTTTTGGGAATTACTCTCAGTGCTGTTCCACTTTTAATCTAATTGCTTGAGAAGTTTCCGTAAGAACCAGGCTCTTTACCAAAGAATTCTACCGAGAAGACCATCTACCCAAGAAACCCTCTCAAGGTCATGCCATAGCCAACTGTATGCCAGCTCTGTCGCGGAGTTGGGATTGAACACATCAAGATTTGACCAAGACATAGTATAACCAATCCACGTAGCTGCTTCAGGACGTAGAGAATGTAGTTGCTCATCCAATGCTGAGCGCAAATGGATATAGTCTATGGAGATATCTCGCTCCCCAACGCTGAGTTCGACAATACTTTGACTACCGTGAGGAAGTACCTCAAAATGCCAATGAATACCGAAATCCCCCTGCTGAACAATTACACCTACAAAGCGGACAGGTAGCATCACTGCTGTTTTTAGCTGAGGTGCCAACTTTGGAAACCATGTATCAACAAGTTGCTTGTATCCCTCAATCGCTCCTGAGTACACAGCCTTGGCACGAGCTAACAGCTGCTGTTGAGTATAACTTTTCCCGATCCATCCATCTCTAAGACCAAGGTCTGGTTCAGGCAAAGGAGAGCGCAACTCTACTTCTCCTGCTTCACGGAGATGGTTGATTTCTGCCATAAGCTGATTGAGGTATAGTGTACGCCTTCTGTTCGTCACCCCTGAAGGAAAAATATTCAGTGGTAATTTAGCGAGACATTCCTCAATTTCGATTAGAGAGATAGGAGTGTAATTAAACTTTCCACGGCGAGTGACCGTAAGTGCTGTCTGCCAAACAGCTTCTCGTAAAAGAAGACCATCATTAATTGGCAGTTCACGATTTTGTAATAACTTAGACAGTGAATAAACAAGCTCATTCAATGTCCACTCCCAAGCCCAAGCCGACTTGGGGCTAGGCTTTCCACCACGAATTGTGGGCCAACCGGATGAGGCTCCGAACTGGGAGAATTGCAACTTGACTACATCAGCGAGGTCATCACTCCCACAGTACCAAGAGGTTGTAAGCCGTTCTTCGTCTATGTGTATTCCTATTGGTGGCAGTGTCCCATCATCTCGGACAGGAGAAATAAGCTTAAAGAGTGGGTCAATACCCCTTACCCATGCCTGCATTGCTGTCTGTATTCGTTGTCCACATTCAGATGACGATGGTAAGGAAACATTCTGTATACCGTTCCAAATCCTTCTGGCTAATTCCTCATTGACAATTTCTGCGGCAAAAGCTGGGTGCTTCTCAGCAAGTGGTACCAGTAGCTTTGATACTCTGTCATGGTCGAAAGAACCAACAAAAATAGCTATTGGATACCGCCAACGTTCAAGTCGCTCAGAGTCATTGGTAAGGTCATTTGGATCAGGTATGCCAGCAGCTAAACTTTGTGCTGCAAACCACTGAGTCAGGATTGGTAGTGAAAAACTAATGGTTCCAGCATCCTCAACGACTAATCCTGAGTCTAAAAGTATTTGTAATTCTGATCTTGATGCCACCTCAGTTTTAGAAACTAGACCTTTACTGCGGTCAGTAGAAAGAGCTGCAAGGTGTTGTAGCAGTTGCTCAACATTAGGGTTACTTGCTCTTGCCTGTTGGAGGGAACGCTCAACAAGATTTGATAGCAGTTCTCCTACAGAACTAGGTGCTATCATGTCTCGGTCTCGTAGGTAGATACCAAGTAGGACAGCAAACAAAGGTCGATGAATAGCATCATGGACTGATTGAGACCATCTCAAAGCCGCATATGCCGTAATTTGTTGTCCTGAGAATCTTTCAACCAGAGCATATGCCTCTTCATCGGAAAGTAGAGGAACTTGAACAGCTTCCTCTGATTCAACAAGGGTAGGAATTGGTCTACTGGTAATAACCACAGTAGTTTTTAACCAGGCGTTGACGAGAACGCAAGCTTCGTCACATAACTGAACAGCCAGGTCACTGCCCAACTCATCAGCCCCATCGATGATTACTGCAACACCTTGAGCGATTGATGCTCCTGGTAATTTACGGATTTCAGCTTCTACAGCTTCTTGTAGCGAACTTGTAAGCTTCTTCGCCTTCAGATATACAGGCACAGGAGCATTACTACTTTCTTCAGCTTGCTTAATCAACCTTTGAAAGAGGCGTTCCGCAAGCAGTGACTTGCCAGCCCCAAATTCTCCAATAAGTACAATTAGTGGCTTATCATCACACGGCTGTAATTCAGCCCAAGGTGTGCCAATAGATGAATAATCAGTAAGTTTAATCGCTTCAGTGCGAGGCATTCCCACCGCTCGCCAAAGAGCTATGCACCGTCCTCTAGAAAGCCCAGCCAGCTCTTTTAACCTTTCAGTAAGAGACTTTAACTTTACCCGTTCCCCTTCGGGTGACTGTAGTCAGAAATTGAAGCTAGGGTTATTGATTATGGGATTTCCGCCCTTAATGTTTATCCCTTGCCAATTCTCAATGGTGGTAATTGGCAGCTGAGCCTTGACAGCATCCGCTAAAGCTTGAACAGCAGTAGCAATCTCAGGATCTGACTTGGCGGCTGATTCTATTTTTTCCACCAAGACGGCTTCGCCATAAATCTCAGGTTGTTGTTCAACTAATTCTGGACGTTGTGCAACCATTTCCATCGCACTTGCGGTGTCAGGAGATTTATGCCTGAGCAGTTGCATTAACTTACCGCCTTGCTCTAGTGCCTTTTCTCCCAGCACTTCACCTGTCTTTTCAAAGGCTTTGGTTAAAACTAGAGTGACGAGCGCGCCAGCTGTAAGCGACATAGGTTCCATGCACCACAGTTATAGGTAGATGTGTTGCCCTAGTTTTAACTTAGTCTCTGCTGATTTGCAAAGACCTGTTTAAGTAGTCAACAACAACAAAAGGTGACATTGCCTGCAACTACAACTCGACTGCCCTGCCTAGTTAAGATACAAGCAGTAAGTTACCAGAGGGAAACGTCATGGTACAGTACAACCCGTTGCAGCATCTTCCCACCGCTGAAGAACTGCCTGAAACTGACCATAAGCCTGTGGAAAGTCAACTACAAATTCTGGTTGCCAGCTTATTAGGAGATATCCTAGCTTGGCTTTGGCAGAACCGCACAGACTGGTTTTGGGGCATCAATATGGGGGTCTACTATGACCCTGAAAAATCTGCAATTGTCCCTGATGGATTCTTAAGCTTGGGAGTTGAACGGTTGACTCGTGCTGGGGGACGGTTGAGTTATGTTATCTGGCAAGAAGACAAGGTTCCTCTTCTGGCACTTGAGTATGTCTCTAAAACTTACGGTCAAGAGTACGACAGCAAGAAAGATGAGTATGCCAGTATTGGCGTGTCGTACTATGCGATCTACAACCCGGAGTACCATAGGCGTGACAAGCACAAACCCTTTGAGGTTTATCGCTTGGTGGATGGGCAGTATGTGCTGCAATCCGGCGAGCCAGTGTGGATACCTGAGATTGGCTTAGGAATTGGTAGGGCGCAGGGTACTTATCGGGCTTGGACGCGGGAGTGGCTGTACTGGTACGACCAGAATGGTAATCAACTCTCTACACCCGCAGAAGTTGCACAGCAGGAGCGTCAACGGGCAGAACGTTTGGCAGAGCGACTGCGGCAGATGGGAGTTGACCCCGATACTCTGTAGAAATGCGATAAGCCTGACGGCATGCTTCGCTAACGCACGGTAGTAATTTATCAGTGCGATCGCATCTGGATCTATTCCAGTTCAAGTTGAGCGATAAGCGAAGAGCTTTCGCAACGCTTACCCGCTTTTCTCAATTTCAGCTTGGGTGCTGGAAGCGATCGCTTCAAATTTCCTCCTCCCTCTCGCTATTACCTATCTGCTGAACCCTTATCGATAGTTTCCCAAAATACATCATTCTTTATACAGAGAAATTAATCGCAAACAAATTTCTCTGATATTTAGACAATACTCATTCAGTATTTTTAGGCTAAATATTCTATCCCCCCTACCCCCTTCTACCTTTAACAACCTGAGGTGCTGTAGTCTTAAAAACTAAAAATTGGGGGGATTGCTTTTTTTTGCAGACGCTTCGTGAAAAAAATACTTCAGAGATTTAGTCAATACTCATTCAACATTTTCAGGCTAAATATTCTATCCCCCCTACCCCCTTCTACTCTGAATAGGATGATGTGCGGTAGACAAAGAAGTTTGGGATCGGGGGGGATTAGTGATTACGAATAAGTTGCTGAAATGGGATAAGTTTTACTACTTTGGAAAGAACATTATAAGATTTGTTTCAAATAATATAGTTAAAAGAAAACAGTTTAGAGCGAGCTTATGCAGATTGTAGATAGAGAAGAAAGTTTGAGCTACAAACATTACAGCAGCGAATGAAAATGGGGTTTTACCCCTAGCGCTGAAATTTGGAATGGTCGTTTGGCAATGGTGGGCATTGTGATTGCTGTCCTCATTGATTTAGTAAGCGGTCAGGGAGTTCTGCAATTTTGGGGAATCCTATAAGCAAGGCGATCTCTTGCTAATTTCTCTTACCGTTCCCCGCCTTTATATATGACTTTCTTCTTTTTACAAAGTCGCGTTTGGAATTTAAATAATGCAAATTTTGCCAGAAAAAACAGAACAACAATATACTGAAGCTGCCATTAACATAGAACAAGGCTTCACACCAAATTCGGAAATTTGGAAGGGTCGCTTTGCCATGATAGGTTTTGTATCTATCCTGTTATAGAGGCATTAAGTGGACAAGGTATCGTTCATTTTCGGGGTGATATCCTCAGCAATCTTTGGTAATTTTTCTAATCAATTGAAATCATTGAAATCTAAATTCGGAGCATTATGACAACTGAACAACCAAAAAATCCCAACCAGACTGATGCTGTGCAGCACGATAGCGAAACACCTCTTGCTAAGAAACCCTCTGTTCTATTTATCCTCAGCACTTCAATAGGACTGATCACCATTATCACTGTGGTTATAAGTGTTTATCGCGGAGTTGCTGGCTTCTAGTTCTACTCAATAGAAGTTCTAAACGCTGGTATTTTCTTAAAGAAGTTATCAGCGTTTAGAGCTGATTTATTGCAATTCTCGTTTGAATGCAGTACGGTTTAACCTTACCCCTGCCCCTCCCCTGTAGAGACGCGATATATCGCGGCTAAAACGTTTATCTTCCTTGCAAAGGAACTTTGCTCTTGGGTGAGGTTTTTGAAATCGAAATAGGCGATCGCTTATCGCTGAGTCACCAACATCTTCATGCCATGTTTTGGGCGGAGTGTTAACGAGGGTTGCAGCACCACCGGATACTCTGGTTGTAGCGTCAGGCGAAACTTTTGCGCGATCGCTGCCAGTAGTAAACTTGCCTCCATCATCGCAAATGCCTTGCCAATGCAGATTCGCGACCCGCCACCAAAGGGAAAATAGGCAAAGGTAGGCAACTTCTTGATGAAATTATCTGCCCAACGATCCGGGTTAAAAACTTCTGGATTTTCAAAGAAGCGAGGATCTCGGTGCATCGCCCACTGATTGATAAACACAGTTGTACCCGCTTTGACCTCATACCCCCCCAGAACGCAGTCTTCTACGGCACGTCGGCTCATTCCCCACACTGGCGGATACAGTCGCATTGATTCCAACACAACTCGCTCTGTATAAGGCAACTGACGTAAATCGGCAACCGTGGGTGCGCGATCGCCCAACACCCTCTTCAATTCTTCTTGCAATTTCGCTTCTATTTCTGGGTGCTGTGCAAGTAGAAACCATGTCCATGTCATGGCGTTAGCAGTCGTTTCGTGACCCGCCAAAAAGAGAGTCATTGCCTCATCTCGCACTTGGCGATCGCTCATCCCAGTTCCATCAGATTCATCCCGCACTTGAAGCAATAAAGAGAGTAAATCGCCTGTGTCCTTACCGCTAGCTCGTCGCTGGT
>NZ_JAMPJZ010000117.1:0-12911 GCF_039961835.1 Trichocoleus sp. ST-U1 | reverse complement strand
GAACTCAACTTAATTGAAATCTTATGGAAGTTTATGAAATATGAATGGATAGAGATAGAGGCTTATCGGGACTGGAAAAGTTTAGTAAAGTATGTCAAAAATGTGCTAAAAAAGTCGGAACCGAATATGTAATTAATTTTGCTTAAGCACTTAGGTTAAGAATAATTTAATCTTTTGAAGAGTTTATTAATTAAATTCTATATCTATCCATTGAAATATATACATACCTGTCTGAAGGGAGATAAAAAATCAAAACTTGTTGCTTTCATTAGCAAATATAGAAAGATAATTGGTAATTATTTGTAAAAAAACTTATTTTTATCTCTACTTAATAATTAACTGACAAAAACTGAGCAAGTGCTCCATAATTGTGCATCCTCTTTAGGGCTTATGTATTGAATTTATTGAAGTCAGTCGCTAGCCAGATGGAGCCAGCGTAGAGACTTTTAGCATAGATACATAAGAAATACACAAGAAATTTGGAGGAAAAGAAAAGCATGGTTTTATACAAGCTTGAAGATTTCGACACAGACTATCAAGACACTTTTGGCGGTGAAGACGTTAAGGGATTTGACGTCTATTCAGATATCAGCGATGACAAGGTTGGTAGCGTCAAAAATATCTTAGTTGATGAATCGGGGCGTTTCCGCTATTTAGTTGTTGATACAGGCTTCTGGGTTTTCGGTAAGCAAGTATTGCTACCAGTGGGTCGTTCTCGGATCGACTATGATAATCGGCACGTCTACGCTGTTGGGCTTACCAAAGAGCAAGTAGAAAATTTACCGGAATTTGGCGACGAGCTCAAGGTTGATTACGATTACGAGGAGCAGGTGAGAGGAGTTTATCGCAACTCGGCGGTAGAGCCATCTGTGGAAACATCGGCACCGATAAACACAGCAACACCTTTAGATGCATCTGCACCTTTGGGGGCACCTGTTGTGGAACCTAGTTACGCCGCTCCGATGGCAGGTGCTGTACCTGTTGAGGATAATTATGAAGCTTACGATCGCGATCGCTACAATTATCAGCAAGAGCCATCTTTGTACGATATGAACGATCGGGATCATCAAACCCTCAAGTTGTACGAAGAACGGTTGATTGCTAATAAAACCCGCCAGAAAACAGGTGAGGTAGCGGTTGGTAAACACGTTGAAACTGAGACAGCGCGAGTTTCAGTCCCCATTGAAAGGGAGCGAGTGATCGTTGAGCGCGTGACTCCAGCAGATGCGGGAAGAGCTGTTACTCCGGGCGAAGCTGCCTTCCAGGAAGGGGAAGCTGCACGGGTGGAAATCTACGAAGAAACTCCTAACATTCAAAAGGAAGCTTTTGTACGTGAGGAAGTCAGAATCAGAAAAGAAGTAGATCGTGAAACGGTTAATGCTGAAGAACAGCTTCGTCGAGAAGAACTGGATGTGAATAGTAACGATCTGCCCATTCGGGATCAAAACATCCGCACCGATCGCGATCGCATCTAATCGCGTAGAGGCTACACCCTTTTGAATCTGAAATAATGGGTGAAACGCTTCAAGTGTAAATATTAAGGGGTAGGTTTTGTAACCTACCCCTTAATATTTGAGAGCAGCTAATCGATTCAGGTAATGGGTGATTCGTCGGACAATTCCCCATTACCCGTGACATTTATGACAGTTGGTTCAACCAGGGACTGACATCTACAGCTAGCTTTTGACCGAGTAATAGCAACTGACGTAGCTGAGACGAATTGCCGTTAGTTTCTGACTCCAGCAGAGGCACAATTTGGCTGTGGAGACAGCTAAAGTAGAGTTCTTGAGGGCGATGCAAAGATAAGCCGAGGTGTAGCTGATTGCCTACAGAAATCATGCGCTCTAAGCGTTGGATATCTGCTTCTAGAGTGGCTGGGTTAGAGTCGTGCAGAAGCTTCCAGAGCGATCGCAAGATCAACTGCTCTAAAGTTTGCTTGGCATCGGGGATATTCAACTGACAGCGCAGTTGATTCGCTTCTTTCGCGATCGCTTCCAGTTCTGCCAGCTGATTCAAACCTTGCTGGGGTTCGCCGTTTTCTTGCTCCAGTGCCCGTAGAGACATCCGGGCGCGGTTAGAAATTGCCACTTCTGCGGCTACTTGCAACTCTTGCGGAACGGGCAGCTCATCGCGCTGGAACGCCATCAAGATGCCGTAGTTATCCCGGTAAACCTGCGTATAAAGCTGGTCTAGGCGCGTTAAAGTTTTCTGACTGAGCAGCCGCATAATCCGGTGCCGTTCTTCAGCAAATAATTTCTGCAAATTGAATGAATTACCCCCAAATAGTTGGGACATCGCCAGGATCGCGTGAGCAGCACTAGCCTGTTGCAGCGCCGCAAACAGCTTTTCCTTCATCTGGCTATAAGTGCGGCGACCGGCAAACGGTTGAATGCAGCAGTGGAAATCCCAGCCGCCCAAATGAAGAACGGCAAAGACTAAATGAGTGCTTTCCCAAGTAATTTCTGATGTTAGTCGCAGTTGCCCCACCGCTAGACTCAGCGATCCCATGCGTTGCATCTGATAATCCAACTGATGGGCATCGTAACAGTAGACCCGCTGTTGCTGGGGATAGGTGGTGAATAGGGAACTGATGGCATAGTGTGCTGCCACTTGCTCCATCCCGATTTGGGCACTGACTACCAGCTGCCGGTACACTTCAGCACCGTGCTTGAATAAATCAACATTACTGGGAGCTTGGGAGAGGCGTTTGATAAATCCTTTTTCCAACTGCACACCAGAGACATCACCGGCAAGTTCCAATGCTCTAGCGGCGTAGCGGAGAATCTGCGTTCCTTCGGGTCTTGAGAGTTCTTCAAAGAACCAGCCGCAACTGGTGTACATCAGCAGGCTATGGCGTTGTATTTCCAATAGGCGCAGGGCGTCTACCTGTTCTGATGGTGTTAGTTTGCGGGTGCGATGGCGGGCGAGGAAGCGCTCTACATTAGCAGGAGAGCGATCGCGAATTACGTGGATATATTCATCCCGTGTAGCCCAGGGATCGCGGAAGAACTGGCGACCCGTTTCTTCATAAACTTTGCTTAACTGATCCCGCAACCAATCTAGGGCATTCCGCAGGGGACGCCGCCATTTCTGATGCCAAACGCCACCTTCGCCACCGCAACCGCAATCATCCTGCCAGCGATTCACCCCGTGAGCGCAACTCCAAGCCGTGACTGGCTTTAGTTCCACTTCCCAGGTGGGAGGATTGAGACTCAGGTAATGGGCATAGTTGGTGACAGTCCAGCCACGCCTAGGAAACTCGTCCACAAAGGCGAAGGCTAAGGTTTTCTCTGTCCCGCTTTTGTGGTGTCCAAAAGTTTCGCCATCTGTGCCAACAGAGATGAGCTGCGAAGTCCGGCGATCCCCGCGCACGGCTGAACCGATGCGCCCAGCTAGCGTACCCGCCCAGCCCAGCACATCGTTAAATCCCATGTCCCGCGAAATCGGGCCATCGTAGAAAAAGATATCGATGTAAGGGGTATTTGGGGTTTCGTTGGTGGGGAATGAATACTCAGGGCTAAGGGGTGAATCTTGTGTGCTGAGTGTGGGTTTTAGATAACAGCGATAGGGACGGGTAGGATCGATTTGAGAACCGCCCACTTCCAACCACTGAGTCACTGGCTGCTCGTCTGTGGGGATCGGTCGGCAACGTTCAGCTTGAGAAGGTGCTAAAACAATGAATTTAATTCCTTCTGCAACTAATGCTTCTAAGGTTGCATAGTCTACGGCAGTTTCAGCCAGCCACATTCCTTCGGGATCGCGCCCGAACCGGGAGCGGAAGTCTTCTTTACCCCAGCGAATTTGGGTGTACTTATCCCGCTCGTTGGCAAGCGGCATAATGATGTGATTGTAGACTTGCGCGATCGCATTGCCGTGTCCGTTCAGGCGATCGCTACTTTTGCGATCCGCTTCCAGAATTCGCTGATATACCTCCACGTCGTAGCGTTCCAGCCACGACATCAATGTGGGACCAATATTAAAGCTGAAATACTCATAGTTATTCACGATCCCCACGACTTCGCCCCGGTCATTTAGCACTCTGGCAAAGGCATTCGGGCGATAGCATTCATGGTGAATCCGCTCATTCCAATCATGGAACGGAGACGCACTCGGCTGCCGTTCAATCGCATCTAGATAAGGGTTTTCGCGGGGCGGTTGGTAAAAATGACCGTGAACCGTAACATAAACGCCGGTAGCCGTTTGCAGGGGATCGGTTGCTACACTGGTGTTTGCTGTTCCCTCAGCAGAATACTGTGAAGCTGGTCTTTCAGCAGCAGAAGTCATAGGATCGCATCCAAAATTAGTAAAAAATTAGGGTCAATAACTTATCCCGATAGACTGAGCATCCCCGCGTTTACTTGAACGCCAGGGAAACAGCAAGTTAAATCAGTCCATCTGGAGAAGGCGAAGACTCACCACCCAAACATGGTAAAGACTCTTGGGGGCGAAGCCTTCTCTCCTTAAATGGGGGGATCAAAGCAATCGGTTTAACATCCAATTATTTTGCCCGTACCGATGAGCAACTGCCTGTGCCCCATGCCGGTAACGGTCAATGAACAAAATTGAAAAGCCAGGATAGTTACTTGTTACTTACATGATTCAAGCGTAATGCTGCCATGCTTGGAACACTAACTTCATGCAAATGAATAGTAAATTAACTTTGCTTAAGGAATCCTGCATCTAAAGAAATATTCTGTTACATACTCAAAGACTGAAAGAAGCCAGAACACTCAACAAGCGGCTATCCTAGACACGAGCTAAATACGAATAATTTGGATGCTGTCTCTAAACACGCTTTTTTCCATTCTTTTGTTGTTTATCCCTATTTCCATTACGGCCCACTTTCTGGAATGGGGATCGTCAGTCGTCTTCATCACCGCTTGTCTGGGGATCATTCCCCTTGCCGCTTGGATGGGCACCGCTACAGAGGAAATCGCGGTTGTTCTTGGCCCCTCCTTGGGAGGACTGCTGAATGCTACTTTTGGCAACGCCACCGAACTAATTATCTCCCTCGTTGCCCTCAACGCGGGGCTGGTGGATGTCGTCAAAGCGAGTATCACCGGCTCTATTATCAGCAACTTACTCCTGGTCATGGGCTTTTCCATGCTATTGGGGGGCTTGCGCTTCAAAGAGCAGGAATTTCAGCCAATGGTGGCAGGGGTAAATGCCTCGGCAATGAACCTAGCAGTAATTGCAATGCTGTTACCAACCGCGATGGACTATACCTCCACCGGGATTGATGAAGCCATCGTCCAGCAACTTTCGGTCGCCGTTGCCGTAGTATTAATCGGAGTCTATGGGTTGACGCTGCTATTTTCGATGAAGACCCACAGCTATCTCTACGATGCGGGTGTGGCAGAACAGGAGATACTCACTGAGTTAGCTGAGTCAAATCTCGCTCCAGAAGATCCGGAACATAAAGTTAACCTGCCCCTATGGATTGGAGTGCTATTAGGCGCAACGCTACTGGTTGCGGCGGAGTCGGAACTATTGGTTTCCTCCTTGGAAGAAGCCACCTCCCAACTGGGTCTGACGGCGCTGTTTACAGGGGTGATCCTGGTTCCGATTATTGGCAATGCTGCCGAACACGCTACCGCTGTCACCGTAGCGATGAAAAATAAGATGGATCTTTCTATCTCAGTGGCGGTGGGTTCTAGCTTGCAGATTGCCTTATTTGTGGCTCCGGTTCTCGTTCTGACGGGTTGGGCGTTGCACAAACCGATGGATTTGGACTTCAACCCGTTTGAATTGGTAGCAGTGGCGGTGTCGGTACTCATTGCCAATTCGATTAGTTCTGATGGCAAGTCGAACTGGTTAGAAGGCACGCTGCTATTGGCTGCTTATGCAATTTTGGCGTTGGCTTTTTACTTCCACCCAGTCATGGGGGGGATCGGGTAGACACACAAAAGGTAAAAGTTCTTTCTGCGAGCTTTTGAGTTTTCTAATGGCTCCTCTGGCGTCTATCGATTGTTAGAAAAGGCGATCGCTAACCTGAATGGGTGATTCTTTTTTACCTGGCAGGGTGAGGGGGAAGCGTGGCAAAGCAGATTACCTTGGAACTGTAGAAAAGTTTTGATTTGCTTCCAGGTCATCCCTAGAAGTGAATCAAAACCGCGATCGCCCTTTCTCACTAAACGCGATCGTTATCTCTATACAGAAACTCTATACGGAAAATTCCTCAATCAAAAAACCGCTTTCTTAAAGAAGGCGGTTTTCTGATATTTGTGGCACAAACCTTAGGGGTAGTTGCAATCGCCTTTATTGTAGACTCAGAAATTTCTCTAAAGCGGCAACCATGACTGGAGGCCAACGGCGGACATTTTTTACCCAGTTAATATCTTTATAGCGGCGATCGATTCCGACAACGGCAACCCAGTTACTTTCGGCTTCACCCCGATTTCCCTGTTCCCAGAGAGCAGCGGTAAGGGCAGCTCGCATATCAGGAAACTGGGGATATTTACGAACAATATTCTTCATAGTGCGAATCGCTTCTTTTTGTTCGCCCATTTGATAGAGAGCGATCGCATAATTGGCTCTGGCAAACGCAAAATTAGGAGCGAGATCGGCGGCTTTTTTGTAGTCAGCGATCGCGTCCTCCCACTCACCCAATCCTGCTTTGGCATTCCCCCGATTGTTGTAAGCCATTGCATCCTTGGGATCGATTTCCAGTACCCGATTGTAATCAGCGATCGCTTCCAAATATTTTCCCTGTCCTTCTAATGCCGTACCGCGATTCAGATAGGGATCGGTGGCGTTCGGGGCGAGTTCAATAGATTTATTAAAGTCAGCGATCGCCTCTGACAATTTATTCTGGCTTACCTTGGAATTTCCCCGATTGCTCCAAATAGCCGGATTAGCGGGAAATCGCTCAATCAGTTGTGTCCAAAGCCCTTCAGCCGTAACAAAATCACCGGCATTTGTCGCAGTAAATGCTTTAGCCGCTAGTTCGTCTCCTTCCTGCAACTCAGTTTCCGTGTAAGTGGAAGGTTGTTCTTGGGCGATCGCTGGCGGCGCATTCATGAACCCAGTTGAAACAGTAATAAACAGAATGCTCAGTAAAGTCAGAATCCAACGAATCATATTATCTTGGCTTTTAGATTTTGGTAGCATAGGCGCTGCCCAGCAGAAAGTTATCGCGGTTCTCCCTTTGTTGCAATATACACTTCGTCACCTCATCCCCAACTCACCGAAAAGCGGAGGACAGTATTCAACCCCTCCTCGCTTGCGGGGAGGGGCAGGGGTGGGGTTAAACGGTACTGCATCCAAACGAGAATTGCGATAATCCGTAGGCAATGCCCATCCTACTACTGCTGTATTCGTCATTTGTCTTTAGCTTATTATCCTTAGAATAATGACGAATCATATCCTAAGTGCTTTCGGGCTGCGGGAGTGGCAATGCGACCGCGAGGCGTGCGGTGCAAATAGCCAATCTGCAATAAATACGGCTCATAGACATCTTCAATTGTTTGGGCATCTTCCCCAGTCGCGGCGGCGATCGCTTCCAAGCCTACAGGCCCCCCATTAAATTGTTCTATCATGACGGTCAGCATCAACCGATCTGCCCAATCTAAACCCATTGGATCGACACCGAAGACTTCCAAAGCTTCCACTGCAATAGGTTGTGTAATTTCCCCAACTTTTTTTACCTGAGCAAAATCTCGCACCCGTTTTAAAAGGCGATTGGCAATTCGGGGAGTTCCACGGGAACGACGCGCAATTTCTTCAGCACCATCCGGCGTAACCGGGGCTTGGATCACTTCAGCCGTCCGCTGCACAATCAAAATCAGTTCATCCAACTCATAAAAGCGTAACCGTTGAATTAAACCAAAGCGATCGCGCAAGGGTGACGACAGCGAACCTACCCGCGTCGTTGCTCCTACTAGCGTAAATGGCGGTAGCGGCAAGCTGCGAGTTTTCGCACTTTGACCCTTCCCAATCGTAATATCTAACCGAAAATCCTCCATTGCCGGATAAAGCAATTCCTCGGTCATCCGACTCAATCGGTGGATTTCGTCAATAAATATAATATCTCCCGGCTTCAGGCTCATCAGTATCCCCACAATATCGCGGGGACGCTCCAACGCGGGTGCAGAGGTGATTTTACAAGTGGTTCCCATCTCCGTCGCCAAAATCAGCGACATCGTGGTTTTTCCTAAACCCGGCGGGCCATACAGCAGCAAGTGATCCATCGACTCGCCTCTGCCTTTTGCTGCTTGAATCGCAATTTCTAGAACGCCCTTGAGGTCTTTTTGCCCAATATACTCAGCTAGTCGTTGGGGTCGCAGACCTTCTTCTTGCTTCTCGGTTTCGTCCATTGCGACACTTGGCTGCAATAACTCTTCAACCGTTTCTTCTGGCTGAGATTTGCGGCGTCCCGCTGGCTTTCGGCGTTCCTGGGGTTTCCCATTAGGTTCTTGCGGCTGCTGTTTAGAAGAAATTATCGCCATGATTAAAAATTTATTTTAAAAACAATACCAAGACATGAAGACACAGAAGGTCTAGAGTGTATAGGCTTTCATTATCATTACATCGGGGAACCAGAGGATTGTCATGCTTGCAAAAAGAATACTGCCTTGCTTAGATGTGAAAGCGGGGCGAGTTGTCAAAGGGGTTAACTTTGTCAATCTCCAGGATGCTGGCGATCCGGTGGAACTGGCACAAGCTTATAATCAGGCGGGTGCGGATGAGTTGGTGTTTCTGGATATTACTGCCACTCACGAAGACCGGGGCATCATTCTGGATGTGGTATATCGCACCGCTGAGCAGGTATTTATCCCCCTTACCGTGGGCGGGGGAATTCAATCCTTAGAAAATATTAAACAATTGTTAAGGGCTGGCGCAGACAAAGTCAGCATTAACTCGGCGGCGGTACGCGATCCAGAGTTGATCGATCGGGCGAGCGATCGCTTCGGCAACCAGTGCATCGTGGTAGCAATTGATGCACGGAAACGGCAAGATCCCAGCAATCCCGGTTGGGATGTTTACGTGCGGGGGGGGCGGGAAAACACAGGCATCGATGCGATCAATTGGGCGCAAGAAGTCGAGCAGCGCGGCGCGGGCGAACTGCTCGTTACCAGTATGGACGCTGATGGAACCAAAGCTGGCTATGACTTAGAGCTTACGCGCACTATAGCGGAACAAGTACAAATTCCAGTAATTGCCTCCGGTGGTGCTGGTAACACGAGTCACATTTATGACGCCTTAACGGAAGGCAAAGCAGAAGCTGCCCTGCTGGCTTCCCTTCTGCATTACGGAGAACTCACTGTATCAGAAATCAAAAACTATCTCGCAGAGCATCAGGTGCCGGTGCGGCTTTTGTAAAGGCGAAACTTCTTCCTTCTGGAAGAAGCGGCTTTGGCTTTGTAGCATCAATCTGTTCGGTTGTATATATTAGAATAAAGGAAGTGTTACAAAACGTAAATTATGTTAGTTGGTATTTTAATTTTTGATGTGGCTCTGGTGGCGTGGTCGCTGCACCTGATGCAGGAAGCCTTCGACCAACAGGAGTTCTCTTTAATGCTTGCTGGCACCCTGGTGGCGCTATCCGCAGCCGCCATGCTAGTTGTATATTTCCTGATGAACAGCTACATGGGTTATATCAGCCATCTTGCTCAACACCCCTGTTCGTTTTATTAATTTATCGTTGCGGAAATTTTACTTGACGACTTGCGAATTTTTAAGGCATAATCATAAAGCACCGTAAGGGGTTATAGCTCAGTTGGTAGAGCACCTCAATGGCATTGAGGGGGTCAGCGGTTCGAATCCGCTTAGCTCCATAAGAATAAACCTCACCCCCAATCCCTCTCCTGTGACTTTACCCATAAGTTTGCTGGAATGGCAAACTTATGGGTAAAGTCATAAGAAGTCGTGAGCCTCAAAGCGGATCGCGAACATAGTCAGCGGCTTCTTGACCAAGCAGAACAAACACTTGCTCGCACCAGGCAAGAACTAATGGATTATGGCAAGCTGGCGATCGACCGCAAAAATGACGAGCATACACTAGCGGCGATTGCTAAAGTCCAAGATACCCTCAAAGTCTTCAAGCAAAAGCTGAAACTCCGTAAGCTGAACCAGCTTGAAACTCTGGTGACGGAGTGCTTTCTCTACTTGCTGCACAAGTCGAATTTGGTGCATCGTGTCCAAATCGACACCGAAACCTTCAGCCTTTCCCTGTTTGATTACGAAGGGCAGCCCGTACCTAAACATCGGCTGTCCCCTGGTGAAAAGCAGCTACTGGCGATTTCCCTATTGTGGGGATTAGCTCGTGCCTCTGGTCGGCAGTTACCTGTGGCAATAGACACTCCACTGGGTCGGCTCGATTCCTCCCATCGTGCCAATCTGGTCGATCGCTACTTTCCGCAAGCAAGCCACCAAGTGCTTTTGCTCTCGACCGATACTGAGATTGGCAAGACGGAGGTGAAGCGGTTGCGGGAGAATGGGGCGATCGCTCGTGAATACTTTCTTAAGTACGATCGCACTAAGCACCAAACTCAAACGAAGTTCGGTTACTTCAGGTAAAGGCTATGGAACCTCCTGTTGATCGAGTTCGTATTTCTCAGGCTGCCAAGGATCAACTGATCAAACTTAAGCGGTCTACTAAAATTGACCAGTGAAACGTTCTCTGCCGTTGGGCGCTTTGCCGTTCTTTAGCAGAACCGACCCCACCATCTCCTATCCCGATTCCTGTGGATAGCAATGTTGAAATGAATTGGCAGGTATTTGGCGGTAATATGTCTGACGTACTTTTAACAGCACTCAAACAACGTTGTCACAATGATGGTTTACCTATTAACCAAGAGGTTCTTGCAACTCAGTTCCGTTTACATTTACATCAAGAAATTGGTTATCTAGCAGGGGATTCCAACATTAAAAGCGTAGAGAAATTAGTATCCTTAAAAGAGAATACGTCTAGCAAATGAGGTAATTGCTTTTAATCGTTCATGGCTGGCAGCTGTAGCTTTGCGTGCCATACTTCCCTTAATCTCTCATTACGTATTATCTGCTCTAGATCCTCTTTAATCATCTTCCTAACATTGGCATTATCTTGAATTCTGATTGACCACTCAGCTTGCCAAAACTCTTCTGGAACTTGTCCAATAGCTTTCTCAACGACTTGTGTTTCTACACTCTCAGAGGAAAAAATATCTACTAGTCCAAATTCCCAAGCCTTCTGCAATCGATCAATTACAAATTCGTTCAGCGCATTAATATTAACTTTCGTCATAAATTTGTTTTCTTTTCCCCATAAGCTTGAATAATTTTTGCTTATGGACATCCATATAGAACAGAAAAACTCAGTCATTGAGTCTTCATCTTCATCCAGGAACGGAAATACTGACCTAATGTACCTTAATGCTTGTTCTATAGCAGTGAGAGGAACTAATTTCTGACCAACTTTGTTATAAGGCCAATCTAGTAATCCTCTAAATGGACTAATTAGTAAATCGTTAATATCTCTTAACACTGGGGAGGTATCCCCATATCTTACTCCTGCTTTTAACAGTCTACTTTGAAGTGATTCCTCGTCTAAGTTTGCAATGATTGCTTTAACATTGTCTGTTGGTACTCGAACAGCTTTGTTATTAATTACAATGAACTGAAATGCTTGTTCTTCAAGAGAGGCATCTAATAAAGTTACAGCAAGCACAGGTAAATCCTCTCCCTGAAAATCAGATATTCCAAATATACGATGCTGTCCATCCACAATAAATGCAGGACGAAGATGCTCCGGTAAGTTCTGTTCAAATGAAAAACTTAATATTCCCCATGTCAATTGTCCATCGCAGTTATTGTAGGGATCAACTTCGGATAAGCAGTCAGAAACTTCTTTATTCAAAGATGTAAACCTGGCTCCACTCGGTCCAAATGCTAGAAGAACATTATTTGGGATAGTATTCTTAGAATCAGAATTGATGAAGCGAGTAATTGCTTTTACTCGTGACTCTCGGAAAGGACGTTGGGTGCCTTCAGAAAAATCTTGAACCCTTCTTACGCCTGCCCATTCCTTAATATCTTTCGCACGAGCATAGAAAACAAAAAAGGCTGTGGTGTCACTATCGGAACGTTGAATTACGCGACAGCCAAAATAATTTCTGCTTTCCATAGTTTTATAATCTCTTCTATTTTGATTATTCCCTAGCATGTTGACTACAATAAGTATCAACATTTAGGAAATGCCAGCTATCTTCAGTCTCTTGCCTGCAAAATTCTAATTCACCTTCATAGGCTGGTTCTTTGCCACATATTACACAACTGAAGCTATTTTTCATTAAAATCGCTATTCTATATTCCCACTCCAAACTATTGAAGAAATGCACACTGTTTTTGTCGCTGCTTAAGCAGATTTCCTCATAGTGGAAATCTGCCACGTCAATATAATTAGACTTGATCTCGCTGCAACGTTTGCAGGAAACTCTCAGATTAGTATTGTCACTCGCTCCACCTAATGATCTGGGCCAAACGTGCTCGATAATTGCTGAATTGTATAGATTTTCTTGCTCAAAATCCAAAGAGCATCCGCATATATAGCATCTTTGACCAGTATCTCTAGCTCGTCTTATTAAATTACGCTTTGTTGTAGCACTAGGCTCTTTAAATTTCTCTCTTAAACAATCTAGAAGTAAGATGAGCAACTTTTCAGTTTTGTTTCTTGGAATATGCGTGTATTCCTTCAAAAATCTTCTAACTTCCTCAATATACCTTCCACTAGGATACTCAGCAGGATTGAATTTATTACTTAGGTATTCAGTAGTAGTTAAAAGTCGCCTAATTAGATAATTGATACTGCTTTCATAAGCCAACGTCAGTTCGGGTTAAGCAGAAGCAGGCAAAGCCGCATCAATGAGCAGGGAAGGCTTCTTGGGCTGGTGACAGTAGGCAATCAAGCCGCAGACCAAGTTGACGAAGCAATT
>NZ_JAMPJZ010000116.1:0-12940 GCF_039961835.1 Trichocoleus sp. ST-U1 | reverse complement strand
TTCAAGTAACCAAAAGGGAATAATTGATTTAGAGAATTAAGCGATAAATCATCTAAAAAAAACTTATATAACTCTTTGCTATCATAGGTTTTTATGCCTAGAGCAGTTGTCATCAAGAATTCATATGGTATTGATAGATAAATGTCTATAGGTAAAAATATTTTTTAACAAATAAGTTTTTTGATTTTTAAGTGTATTTTAGAAATTACCATCAAGGCTTTATGTGGCATCTATAGATAAACATCTATAAGCAATTCTACTTAGGCTACTATAACAGTTCTATTTGAGTTGTAGGCAAGATATCCAATTTCGAGAGAGAAATTGGATATCTTGCCTTCACGAATCAAAGAGAACGCTCCAGAGACACAAGGGAGAGAGTTTTACAATCCATTTAGGATTGGTATCGGTGGGATGCAAGGATGTTGGATGATGCAAAGTGTTTATCGAATCCAATGAAGACTGTCCTGAAGCATCTTTACAGGCGATAGGATTTTGTTATGGCAGAACACAACCCGTCTGCGATTCATTTCACTGCCCTACCTGTTACGAGCGCCGATGTGGAAGCTGCGGCGGTGCGGTTGGCTGGAATTGCCCGTTGCACGCCGGTTGTGACCTCCAGAACGGTCAACGAGCGCACTAATGCTCAAGTATTCTTGAAGTGCGAAAACTTTCAACGCACGGGTTCGTTTAAGTTTCGGGGTGCTTACAATGCACTGGCACAGCTATCTGAGGAACAAGCATCACGCGGGGTTCTGACGTATTCATCAGGGAATCATGCTCAAGCGATCGCACTCTCCGGACAATTGCTGGGAATCCACACCACGATTATCATGCCGGATGATGCCCCAGTCGTGAAGCAAGCGGCAACTCGCGGTTATGGTGCTGAGGTAATTTTGTACAATCGTCAGGAAACCACGCGGGAAGCTTTGGCGCAAAGTCTGGTAGATCGGCGCGGTTTAACTTTAATTCCCCCTTACGATCATCCTCATGTCATCGCCGGACAAGGTACATCTGCTTTAGAACTCTTTCAAGAAGTCGGTTCCCTCAATTTACTTCTCGTTTGCTGCGGAGGCGGTGGTTTACTATCAGGATGCGCCCTCGCTGCCAAAACCCTTTCACCGAATTGCCGAGTGATTGGGGTAGAACCAGAACGCGCCGACGATGCGACACGCTCTTTTCACAGTAAAACGCTGCATACTACGAACAATCCTGACACGATTGCTGATGGGGCACGCACTCCTTGCCTGGGAAACATTACCTTCCCACTCGTATTGCACTACGTCGATGATATGGTGACGGTATCGGAAGAAGCCATCCGCACCACGATGTTTTTCTTGTGGGAACGTCTGAAAATCGTAGTGGAACCGACGGGTGCCTTAGCCGCCGCCGCTTTGCTGTCGGGAGTGGTGAAAGAACCTGGTGCCCGAATTGGTGTGATTATCAGCGGGGGGAATGTAGATATTCGGCAAATCTGTAAATTGTGAATGCGATCGCTTAACCTGGTACAACTCTAAATTGGCTATCATCGCATGAGAACGATTTTCAGGCACAATCATGAGTGGATCTGCGTTTACAGTTCCAGAAAAAGTAAGCTTTGAGAGTGCGATCGCGCTGACTCAATCTTTGCTTTCCCAGATGCAAGCGGGGGAATTATCCGAAGCAGAAATAGAAACAGCCATTGCAGAATTAGTGAAAACTGAAAATGGTACGAGAGGCTTTTTCGTCACCTACCTGACATCAGAGGGGACAATCGCAGATAATCCCTCTGCTGCTGTTATACGGGCATTGCAGGCAAATCCAGACACCGTTTCCGAATTATTAGTCAAAAATGTAGCCATGTCTGCGGTGATGGCAGTTGCCCATCATCGCAATGGTAACGAAGAGATGGCGCAATCATCCCAAAGAGTGCGATCGCGTACCACTCGAATTATCGAACAGGTGGAACTTCCTTCTGTCTACGAAGTGTCTCAAAAGTTATTGGAAAGTGCCGTTACTGGCGAAGGTAGCTACAAAGCATTTTTAGAACGCCGCGGTTACGATTCCGAACAACGACAGGTGCTCTCTGAAGCATTAGAACAACTTATCAAGCGTAATGGTTAATCGTCAGTAGTCCTTAATCCTTGGTTTGTTGCTAGTGACCAATTACCAATCACCAATTACCAATTACCAATTACCAATTACCAACAACTATGGTAAATTCCCCTACTCAGTTTTCTGATATTCAAACTCATTGGGCACGCTTATTCATTCAAGCTTTAGCCCAGCGTCGCATTATTAACGGATTTCCAGATGGGACTTTTCGCCCAAATCAATCCATCACCCGCACTGAATTTGCAGCCCTAATTGCCACAGCATTTTCCAGACCTGTAAAACGACAGTATGTCCCCTTTATTGATGTTCCTTCTACTTTCTGGGCGGCGAGTGCGATTAAAAAAGCTTACGAAACACTATTTATTAGTGGTTTTCCCGATAACAGCTTCCGTCCAGCAGAGAGGATTACCCGAACGCAAGTTTTGGTTTCTCTAGTCAGCGGCTTGCAAATTGCTGCAAACGTAAAATCTGATTTAAAAACGGCACTTCCACAGATATATCAAGATGCCACTGGAATTCCTAGCTATGCCACCGACGACATCGCAGTCGCGACGAAAGCAGGGCTGGTAGCGAACTACCCGAATGTAAAATTATTCAATCCCAATCTGGCAGCGACTCGTGGCGATGTTGCGGCTTTTATTTATCAAGCTTTAGTGTATCTCGACGAAGCTTCTCGGATTGAATCTCCCTACCTCGTAGTGCCTCCAAAAACCATTCCACCTAGTCAGACTCCAACCGTCAAAGTCAGCCATCAACGGGAGTTTCGGGGTGCGTGGGTGACAACGGTGTGGAACAGTGATTGGCCTTCCAAACCGGGACTAACGGCTGCACAACAGCAAGCCGAACTTATCGGTATCCTTGACCGGATGCAAGCGATGAAAATGAATGCGCTGGTCTTGCAGGTACGACCGGAAGGGGATGCCTTTTATGCTTCGCAATTAGAACCTTGGAGTTATTGGCTGACAGGAATCCAGGGAAAAGCACCAGAGCCATTTTACGATCCGCTGGAGTATGCGATCGCCCAATGCCACAAGCGCAATATTGAACTTCATGCTTGGTTCAACCCTTACCGCGCCAGAGTCTCTATTAACAACTCCTCACCAGCCCGTCCTCACATCGCCGTCACTAACCCCGAAGCAGTTTATGTATGGGGTAATCAGATGTGGATGGACCCCGGATTGAAAGTGGTTCAGGACAGGGCATACAATGTCATTCTCGATGTGGTGCGTCGCTATGACGTAGATGGCATCCATTTGGATGACTATTTCTATCCCTATCCCATCGAAGGCAAATCTTTTCCCGACAATAAAACCTACGCCGCTTATACGGCGGCTGGCGGGAAACTTTCTTTAGGTGAGTGGCGGCGGGACAATGTAAATCAAATGGTTCAGCGCCTATCGCGGGGAATTCAGGCAACCAAGCCACACCTCAAGTTTGGCATTAGTCCTTTTGGCATTTATCGTCCCGGACAACCATCTCAAATTCGGGGACTAGATGCCTACAGCGTACTTTATGCCGATTCCAAAAAATGGCTAGAGCAAGGCTGGGTTGATTATCTCGCCCCGCAACTCTACTGGCGCATCGACCAAACTGCACAAAGTTACCCCGTGTTGCTGAAGTGGTGGACGGAGAATAACCCCAGAGATCGACATATTTACGCCGGTAATAATTTGGGACAGTTGGATGGCAAGGCTTGGACGCTTGCGGAGATAGAAAAGCAAGTTGACATTACTCGCAACTTGAGCGGGAATTTGTCTTTAGGGAATATCTTCTTCAGTATGGAAGCCTTCGTTGAAAATCGTCAGGGCATCTATGAAAAATTCAAAACCTCGACTTATACCAAACCCGCACTAGCACCCGCGATGTCGTGGCGAAATACGACACCACCCCCACCCCCAACTGCACTGGGGTTGAGAAATGGCAAGCTGACATGGAATCTTGCTAGCACTCCCGATATTCGTTCTTGGACGCTTTATAAGCAAACTGGTACAACTTGGACGCTGCAAAGAATCCTTTCAAGAGAGACAACGTTTGCAACAGTTGAGCCGGGAACTTATGCTGTGTGCGCGGTAGATAAGATGGCAAATGAAAGTGGGGGAGTCGTCGTCACCGTCTAACTTGTCACCGTCTAGGTATCCGTGGAAAGCACTTTTTTGAACCATAAAGACACTAAGGGAAATAACAGGGAAGTAACTTTGTGTTTCCTTAGTGCCTTTGTGGTTAATCCGGGGTGTTTTAAACCACCCAACTCAATAAGTTTGTGTTTCCAGTCCTTATAAGTCTAAAGACTCGGTTTTAGAGTTCAGGCGCTTGGAGATTTGGCTAATTATCCCACTCAAAATTGCCCCTCCCATGAGAACTCCAAGCGCTGGGGTAAACAAGGGTTGCCAGAGTTTGTACCACAAATCGAGACCGAGGGGAATGCCGACCGAGTGACCGACAACAGCGATCGCTAGCCACCCAAAACTGAGCAAAACTAGGAACACATCCGCGACTAAAATCAGATTGAGCCAATTGAGGAGTTTATCTTTCATCAGAGTTCTTCAAATTTGTCCGAAAATTTTCGTTTAACAACGTTTGTTTGAGGTTGTTCATCCGTATCTGAAACATTGTCTCTAAACCCCAGCGGATTGCGGTACTGTCCAGAAACGGGTTCAGTTCAAAATTAATGACATCAACTAGGCGTGTCTCTGTGTCAGAAATGGGAATGAACTGATGGATATGTTCCCAGAATTGGAATGGGCCGCGCAATTGTTTATCAATAAATCTTCTCGGAGGTTCCCAGCGAGTAATTTGCACTTGCCAGTCGATTCCTATCTGCTCGAAAAGTTCTACCCGGATTGTAAAGCGCGTCCCTAAACCACAAATAATGTTTGAATCCAATACCCTGACGACTGGAAACGGTAGAGAGATGCGTTCTAGCAGATGTACATCCTCGTGAGCTTCCCAGACGGTTTCGATGGGGAGGGAGACGGTTTCGCTAACCTCAAAGTGTTCCAATTCTCTTCACCACCCAAGTCATTTGCTCGTTGGTAAATTTTTTTTTGCAATTGACGCTTCGGAATCTGCTTGCTTTGAAATTTTATCAATTACAAGACATTTTTGATGATTTTTACTAGAAAATTAAAATTAAAGAGATTTTTTTAAGGGTTTATATTACTCTGGGAATTTCTTAAGTTGAATATCGAATCGCTTCCTATACAGCCTGAGTGCGGATTGTGGAATCGCACTCAGGCTAACAGATGAAGCCTACAGACTTCATGAGGCTACGGTTGGATTAGACTTTCAGCACCCAGTCTTTGCGAGTATCAGCACTGACGAAGGATGCGGGAACGATTTCGATATCAACGCCGAGTGACTTGAAAGCGGCGCGAATTGCCGTTGCGTGGGCAGATTCATCGGAACCAATGCTTGCGCCTGCGGTAATCAAGGCTGGGGTTTTGAGCTTCGCAATTTCTCTGGTATAAGCGATCGCTGCGTCAGTCTCCAGAGCAAGTGCTAGCTTGGCAATATTCACATCTGAGTCGATGTTGCCTTCTCCTGCCTTAATATAGGACGAGAGATCGTAGCTAGATTTTGCCGTCACCGGGGTAGCACCCAAACTTTTCACCACCGATGCCAGAGTATCCCGATGCGTCTTGTGATCGGCTTGGTTGCGGAGTGCCAACGCCAAAACAGCTTTGCCTACATCGGTGTCACTCAGCTTTGTTGCCGCAAAACCATACGCCCAAATCGCTTGATGCTCGAAAAACAAAGCTTTATTGAGGATGGCAGCATCATTTCTTTTATCCTCTCTAGAGGCAGCACTGGCACGGTCAGCGATCGCGGTCAACCCCAAGGCACTCGCTACGCCAGTCACAGCCCCAGTCAGCATAATCCCACGCCGTGAGAATGTTTTGCTGGGACGCAAGAATCTTTTGGCGAAGGTGGTTTCCCTCTCCATGTTGGTGTCTCCTCTTTCATAAATCAGTAACTTACAGTTAATACGCGCACCTCATCTGGTTGGATTTCAGTAGGATTACGGCTGAGGAAATTATTTACAGGACTTACACACTGAAAGCTTGAAACCTAGATCCCCACTCACCCCCAATTTATCGGGGAGTTAATGGGAACTCTGCGTCAGTCCTAACTGAAAAGCTTTCAAAATTTGAGAAGGGACTAATTCTTCTGGAAAGTTGTTCGATGTGCATACCGGAAGAAAGGTGGAGTACAAGTCAAACGAGAAAGTTTGGGAGACGGTGAGCTTGACTGAGCCTCAACACCGGGTATAACCAGTCGTGTATAACAAGTAGTGGGATTGCTAATCAGCTACTCTCTCATAGATTTCGTATGCAGGCGGTCGTTCAACCCCAACCTGAAGGGTCTAGCGGTAATTTCAAAATTGTGGAAACAACTGAATGATTACCATCTTCTATTCAGATAAATTTCTTCAGCATGAAACAGGATATATGCATCCTGAACAGCCAGAGCGACTCACTGCTATTGTCGATAAATTGCGAAGCTCAACGATAGCCGATCAAATCCGATGGCTGAGTCCTTCTAACTCAAGAAATGTTATCACAGCGGTCGAACAAATTCATTCCTCTGATTACATTCAGGAAGTTCGTACTTATTCTGAGCGGGGTTGGGGGTGTTTTGAATCAACTCAAATCTCGCCGAAAAGCTTTGAGGTTGCTTGCCTTGCAGTCAGTGCTTGGTTAGATGGTATTGATGTGGTTTCGCAGTTAAAACGACCAGCTTTTGTTCTGGCAAGACCACCTGGACATCATGCCCTCAAAGATGAAGGAATGGGTTTTTGTATTTTCTGCAATGCAGCGATCGCTGCCATTTACGCTCAATCCATAGGAATTCAGCGAGTTGGAATTCTTGATTGGGATGTACATCATGGGAATGGAACCCAAACAGCCGTAGAAAATATCCCTAACATGGCTTTCTGTTCCATTCATCAATCCCCTGGCTATCCCCGTACTGGAAAGCCTGATGAACGGGGTAAGTATAACAATGTGTTGAATCTTCCGATTGCTCCAGGCAGTAATATACAGGATTACTGTAAGTTATTCGAGGAGAGCGTCATTCCCTTTTTTAAAGATTTTTGTCCGGATATCTTAATCATCAGTGCTGGGTATGATGCGAATCAAACAGACTTACTTTCTAAAATCAATTTACAGCCCCAAGATTACAGCATCATCACTGATTATTGTTTAGAGATTACACCCAAAATATTATTTGGTTTAGAAGGCGGCTATGAATTGGAGAGCCTTTCTTCATCAGTACTTGAGACTGTTAAACGATGCGTAGACGCATTTGTATGATGACCTCCAATGGGCGAGGCTAATGGCTCAAAGCTTGGAATTGCTCGGAATTGATGCGCCCCGATTCGTACAGCGTTTCGGCAACTTCCCCCATTCTCAGGACAGAATGACCCCGATAGCCGTTTTCCTGAAGCCGATCTTTGACTCCTTTTTCATGGTCGATCAACACCACGATATCTTCGACATTTAATCCAGCATCTTTGAGTTTCGTTGCCCCCTTCATAGCGCTATTGCCGCTGATAAGAATATCATCGACAACGACAATGGTTTCTCCCGGCTGGAAATGACCCTCGATGACTCGTTGGGTGCCGTGAGATTTTACCTCCTTGCGCGGGAAAATCATCGGACGGTCTAGGCGCAGCGCTAACCCTGTAGCCGTGGGTAAGGAACCGTAAGGAATTCCGGCAATTCGGTCAAAGTGCAAATTTTTGAGAATCTCGGCGTAAGCACTCAAGATTTGATGGAAGATTTGCGGTTGGGAGATGATGACGCGCAGGTCGATGTAGTAGGGGAAAATGGCTCCAGAGGCTTGCACGCGATCGCCAAACATAATGCAACCCAGGTCGTAAAGTTGCAAAATCAAATCTCGGTTGGGAGAATGTTGCAAGAAGCAGACATCCGGAAGCCACAAGTCACAGGTGGGGCTTTCCTGGACAATTCTGAGCCGTTCTTCATTAACACTGTCGCGTAAGGCTTGGACAGCCTCAGCGGGGTGTTCGGCAGTGAATAAATCTAGAGGAACTGGCAGGAGTAGCCCTTCTCCATAGGTGTTTAAGCCAGCCTCTAGCATTTCAGTTAAGTTTTGGTCTTCTGACCATCCCTGCACGAATATGAGGCGTTCTGGTGCGATATTGCGGATGCGAGTCAGAATTTCTGGCATTGCAGCGCCCACTTCCAGCCCTAGTTGTTCTTGGGTGCCCCAAGTTTGCGCTTCTTTTATCAAATGGATGTAAAAGGGTAGCCCGGTGTCTGGATATTCTTGCAACACGGCGGCTGATGGGTTGTCAGTGGTACAGACCACAAAGACGGCTTTGCCAGGATAGACCAAAAAGGGAGCCGCTAAGTCAAGTCCTGGGTAAGGATTCAAGGTGACAGCATCCACTTTCCAGTCTTCAAAGACGGTTTGGGCAAACAGGGTGCTGGTGTTGAGGTCGCTGTGCTTGGCGTCTAAAATTACTGGAATGTCGGCGGGGATAGCTGCTAGGGTTTGCTGAAGGAGTTCTAAACCTGTTGCCCCCAGTGCTTGATAAAAGCCAAGCGTGAGTTTGTAGGCGCAGACTAAATGGGCGGTTTGAGCGATCGCAAATTGTAGGCGATCGCTGAAAAGATTTCGATCGACCGAAGAGAGAATGGCGCTAGCCCCATCGCGCTTGGCGAGATTCTCGATGTCTGGGTTGAGTCCTGCGTACAGTAAGCTTTGATTGCGCTCGATTGCTTTAAGTAGCTTATCGAAGAAGTTCATAGGTGTTTTTTTTAACGCAAAGATACGCAAAGGTTAGCGCAGAGGTACGCAAAGGAAGACGGGGGAGATGGTTACATGGATTGTTTGTATTGTTCTAAAATTTGGGGAATATAATCGTAGCCATCGACGCCGATGAGAGCGATGATTTGTGGGCGCGATTGTTGCAATTTTTTCTGGAACGCTTCTGCTCCCATTTGTCCTTGCAAGATGGTGAGTAACCCAGCGGTTTTCCGCCACTCTTCAGCAGCAATTTGCTCTAGGAGATACATTCCCAGGCTACCTGTAAGGATTGTTTTATCGATGTTTTGCAGACTATAGTGAGCTTCGGATAAGTAAGCTAAGTTTCGTCCTTGCAGGTATAAATCGCCGGAAAATTGAGCGGCTTGTAAGCCAGATTCTAGGTATTTAATTGCTTCTTGGGGTTGTTCTACTATCAACAAGGCAATTCCCAAGCTGCTGCAACAAAGGGCTTTACTTTGACCATCCCCTACTCGTTCTGATAATTGCAATCCTTGTTGTAAATAGTTGATGGCTGTCTCGTAAATTTCCGGTTCTATTTGTTCTAATTGTTGAGCTTGGAAGACTTCACTGTAGCCGAGATTGGCGAGGGCATTGGCTTCCCCTAATCTATCTCCCGTCTGACGAGAGAGAATTAATGCTCGTTGGCTATAGCTGATGGCTTCGGCATAGTTTTTTTGCGCGACGCAGGTGCGGCTGAGGTGGTTGAAATTGGCAATTTCACAAGGTCGATCGCCTGCATTTCTGGCGATTTCTAAGGCTTGCTCGTGAAATGCGATCGCGTCTGCATATCGACCTTGCGCCCGCTGGGAATAACCCATTAATGTCAAAATCCGAGCTTTTTCTTGCGTGCCTTCCACTTGTCGCAGCGGTGCATCTAGGTAGTCAAGGGTCGTGCGGAGATATGCGCCGGAAAATGAGGCAAAAATGCCACCGTAGAGGGGGAAGTATTGCCGCTGGGAAAAGGTTCTGAGGATTTGTAGGGTAATTTGAAAACAGCCATTCACTAAGCGATCGCGCGAAGTAGAATTGAGAATTGTCGCCTGATTCAAGCCATTCGCTAACTGCGACCAAATCACGGCAAAAGTCAGAAAAGTGGAAATCGACAGCTTCGCGCCCACTTTGGAGTCGTAAACCAGTTTGTCAAACCAGTTCACTAACCCCCGCTGCAAGTATTGCAAAATTACTGCTAACTCAACGAAGGAAATCAAGTCAGGCGGTTGTTTTGCGACCAATTCGGTTACTGATTCGTTGAGGGCAAGCGCGTGGAATAATGCCTGAGGATAAGGGCTATTGACTTGTTTTTCCCAAACTCCCCAAGGGCCACTTTGCGCCGGTGTGCCTTCAAATCCTAAGGAGCGATTTTGGTCGTAGATCCAGCTTACTAGGTGCCCTTCCAGACGTTGCCAAGATTCCAAGCCACGGGTAAGACCTTCAGCAAGTTGCTGCACATCTCGATCTTGTTCGGGATGGGTAATTTCTGGCGCTTGTTGCTTCAGTGCAGATGCCAACTGCGGTAAGTTCAAAGCTTGCGCTAAATTAGGGTCGATAACCCGTAATAAAGCTGCTAGCTTGTCGTCTGATGGGGAAGCGATAATTTGTTGAACAGCTGTCGCGATCGCATCCGTCGCCCGATTTTTTTCCTGCGCCCGTTCCCATTCTCCCCGAATCGTCTGCATCGCCCGCAAGGTACGAGTCGCCTTTGCAAGCTTCATTTCATCCTTTTGCGTGTCCACCTGTTGCTGGGTGGCACTCAAAGTTTCTTCCAAAACTCGCTCGAAAATTTCGCCCGTACCCGGAGTCACATCCTTGACGAGCATTTTGTACACCTGTTCTTTCGAGCGAATCTGCCCTTTGAGGGTGGTTTGTACAATTTGGTCGATTAATTGTAGATAGCGATCGCGCAAAGGCAGAGAGTCTGTCATGGGGAGTGGTTGAGTGGAATTGTAGGCAATACTGTTCGGTTCGCTTCTCCCCTGTTTTGCTCCCGCTTCCCTTGCAGGGAGAGGGGTTAAGCTTTTCTTTTTTAAGAGAGAAGAAAATAACTTATTTACTTTGCAGTGTACTGAATAAGTTACTGAGTTCGCATACTACAAAGTGTGGAGAAACACTAACGCTGATGTTTGCCGATTTTTTACCCTCCCAAGTTCAGCAGTTGCGCGAGTCCGCATCCATCGCCCTTGCCCAAAAAATTGAACGTCAGGCGATTAAAACTCCTCTCTCGCCACAACCGATAGCTACAGCTTACGTCCATCAGGGGAACGGTGGCACCCCAATTCTATTACTACCCGGTTTTGATAGTTCGGTGCTGGAGTTTCGCTGCTTGCTACCACTACTCGCCGCCCAAAATGAAACGTGGACGGTAGATTTGTTGGGATTTGGCTTTACAGATCGAGTGCAGGGAATTTTGTATAACCCCGACGCCATCAAGACGCACCTGTATTACTTCTGGAAAACTTACATCCAAGTGCCAGTCATGTTGGTAGGCGCTTCGATGGGAGGTGCAGCGGCAATTGACTTCACCCTCACTTACCCGCACGCTGTCAAAAAGCTGGTGTTAATTGACAGTGTAGGTTTCAGCGGTAGCTTCCCGCTTGCCTCCTATCTCTTTCCTCCCTTAGATTTTCTGGCAGTCGAATATTGGCGTCAGCGCAAACTCCAAGCGCTGTTATGGGGCAGCACTTTTGGCAACTTGGAACCGACTGCTATTGAGGCGATTCGGTGTGCGGCGCTGCACATGGAAATGCCCGGTTGGCACGAAGCAATCATCGCGTTTATGAAAAGTGGTGGTTACTGGAATTTGGCAGATAGAATTCCTCAAATCGATAAGCGGACGCTGATTCTGTGGGGAGAGGCGGATGATATGTTGGGTACGGACGATGCCGAGAGGTTTAAGAGAGCGATCGCTCATTCTCAACTCATTTGGATCGCCAATTGCGGGCACGTTCCTCAATTTGAACAGCCAGAGATTACCGCTAAGCATATTTTGGCTTTTAGGTAATTGTAGGATTTATTGTTAACGCAAAGGTACGCAAAGGTTAGCGCAAAGGTACGCAAAGGAGTTTTCAGGGTAGCGTTAAAGTTATGAATCAGGATTCTCTTGCCCATCGATGGGTAGTCAGTGCAGAAGAAGCGAAGGAATTGATTAAGCTGGATGCGACACTTCTGGATGTTCGCAATTCAATTTCCTGGTTGCTTGGGCATATTTCTGGTGCTGTTCATGTCACTTGGCAGCAATTCTCTCAACAACAATCTCCGAATAAGGGAAAGTTGATTGAGAATACAGAAATTTTGCAAGAAAAACTTCGCGCTGTCGGCATTTGTAACAATCAACCTGTCGTTGTCCTTGGCAATCCAGCGCACAATTTTGGTGAAGAAGGGCGCATTGTTTGGATGTTACGCACGCTAGGACATTCACAAGCAGTCTTTGTCGATGGGGGACATTCAGCACTTGTTAAAGCAGGTGTCCCGATTGTTTGGGGAGTGACTCAACCCAAACCTGGTGATTTTCTTGTACAGCGAACTTCCTTATGGGAAATTCAGCGCGATGAACTCAAAGCCAATCTTTCCGCTAAAGAGATATCCCAAGATTTGATTGTCATTGATACCCGCGAAGCGAGGGAATATGCAGGAACTCCCGCTTACGGCGAACATCGGGGAGGACATCTCCCTGGTGCGGTGCATTTCTACTTCCAAGATTTGAAAGATGCCAAGGGGAACTTGCTGCCTCGTGACCAGATTATTGATAAGTTGGAAAGATTAGGAATTCAGCATCATACTCCCATTATTACTTATTGTACAGGCGGCATCCGCTCAGCTTTCTTCACGGCTGTACTTGTTGATTTAGGATTTAATCATGTAAAAAACTATGCAGGTTCAATGTGGGAATGGTCAGCTTCGCCAGAAAATTATTATCCTCTAGAATCTGAACCAAAGTAGGAAAATAAATTAAACAAAATCAGTAACTATTTTACAAATGATCAAAGTTCTTTTAATTACCCATAAATTCAATAATAAACAGCAATTATTTAGGCAATTTTATTGCTTTACCAATATA
>NZ_JAMPJZ010000115.1:0-12990 GCF_039961835.1 Trichocoleus sp. ST-U1 | reverse complement strand
ATGGAGAGCAATGTTGCAACAAACAGGCGTCGGCGTCGCCATTACCGGAAGCGGCTCTGCGATCCCCTCAGGTTCTCTGGATAATCATGGACTCACTCAGCTGGTAGATACTTCCGATGATTGGATCGCCAGCCGCACCGGGATTTGTCAGCGACGGCTAGCGGGTGAGGAGTCCTTAAGTTCGATCGCCACACTCGCGGCACAAAGAGCGATCGTAATGGCTGGGATCGCCCCAGAAGACCTGGATTTAATTATTCTGGCAACCTCAACTGCCGATGATTTGTTCGGGAGTGCCTCAGCAATTCAGTTTCAACTGGGAGCATCTAGGGCGGTAGCTTTTGATTTAACAGCCGCTTGCTCTGGATTTGTCTTTGGTCTAGTTACGGCATCGCAGTTTATCCGCACCGGCGTCTATCAAAATGTCTTGCTGATTGGGGCTGATATTCTGTCGCGCTGGGTAGATTGGTCAGATCGAGGAACCTGCGTGTTATTTGGGGATGGTGCTGGTGCCATTGTCATGCAGGCGAGCGATCGCGATCGCCTGCTGGGATTTGAACTCCGCAGTGATGGAACCCAGCACAAATCCCTCAGCCTAGCCTACACGGCACAGCCTAAAGAACTGGTTCCTGGGATCAACGTCCAAGCTGGCACTTACCACCCCATCACCATGAACGGCAAGGAAGTTTATCGCTTTGCCGTGCAAAAAGTGCCGGAAGTGCTGGAAAAAGCAATGTTTCGCGCAAATATCAGCATTGAACAAATTGACTGGTTGCTTTTACATCAAGCCAATCAGCGAATTCTTGATGCCGTCGCCCAACGCTTAAAGATTCCTGCCGAAAAAGTCATTAGCAATCTTGCTAACTACGGCAATACTTCTGCTGCTTCCATTCCCTTAGCGCTGGATGAAGCAGTGCGAGAAGGCAAAATTAAACCAGGAGACATGATTGCTACTTCCGGCTTTGGCGCGGGTCTAACGTGGGGCGCAGCGATTTTCCAATGGGGCAGATAAATCAATTTTAGATTTTTAATTTTGCGGAGGTCGGATCTCCGCTTCCAATAATTTTCGATAGGTGGATCGGTAGTGGGTAATGAAAGTTAGGAGTGTTAAGGATTGAGTTTTAAGGCAAGAAAGAAATTTTTTAAGCCAAAACTCAGACGCGATCAATTGCGCCTCTAAAACTGAAAACTTTTCTCCAATTACCTATTGCTAATTGCCAATTACGAATTACCAATTACCAATGACCAATGACAAAGACCGCATGGGTGTTTCCTGGGCAAGGTTCTCAGGCAATCGGAATGGGAGTGGATTTATTAGACTTGCCAGAGGCAAAGGCTAAATTTGAGCAAGCCGAGCAAATTTTAGGCTGGTCTGTACCAGAAATCTGTCAGAGTCAGGAAGATAAATTATCCCGCACTCTTTATACCCAGCCCAGCCTGTATGTGGTAGAAAGCATTTTAGCGGATCGAATGCAAGCTGGGAGACATCAACCTAACCTCGTTGCCGGTCACAGTCTGGGAGAATACGTTGCTCTCTACGTCGCCGGTGTCTTTGACTTTGAGGCGGGGTTGCGCCTAGTGAAACGTCGGGCAGAATTTATGGATAGTGCGTCCGATGGCATGATGGCAGCGCTGATTGGCTTTGACCGCGAACAGCTAGAACAACAAATTCAGCAGACCCCCGACGTTGTGTTAGCCAACGACAACAGTTCCGCCCAAGTCGTCATCTCTGGAACGCCAGAAGCGGTGGAGGCAGTGCTAAGTCAAGTAAAGGTTAAGCGTGTTGTCCGCTTGAATGTTTCAGGAGCCTTTCACTCTCCCTTAATGGCGGAAGCTGCCGCCGAGTTCCAGGTAGTTTTGGAGTCAGTTCCATTTAATTCTGCTCAAGTGCCAGTGCTGTCAAATGTGGAACCTGTCCCATCGGTGGACGCTGATATTTTAAAAGAGCGCCTCATCCGTCAGATGACCGGCTCGGTGCGGTGGCGAGAAATTTCCCTACAATTGCCAGTACAAGGAATTTCGCAGGTTGTGGAAATTGGTCCAGGGAAAGTCCTTACGGGTTTAATTAAACGTACTTGCCCCGATTTAACTTTGGAAAACGTGGGTAGTGTTGCAGAGTTGCCGAATGCAGAATAAAGTCCGGCGACCGCAACAGCGCGTGCGAGTGAGAGAATGGAAAAATTCCCTCCTTCCCTCATCAGCCAGGGAACGAGAAAAATCAGACAAGGTGGTTAAAGGTTTACAGCGAGAGTACGGTGGATAGCGAATTATCTAATCTAGGCAGAAGCCGCGAGCCTGTTTCGAGTTTAGTTCTATACCACCTGTTTAAGTGGTCGGTGGTCAGCCCCGTGCTTCATGCCTACCTGCGAGGTCGGATTTATGGATGCGAACACGTTCCTCCGATTGGACCACTTCTAGTGGTTAGCAATCATGCCAGTGATTTTGATCCGCCGATTTTGTCCTGCTGCGTGCGACGACCCGTAGCGTATATGGCAAAAGAAGAACTGTTTCGAGTCCCTGTTTTGAAGCAGGCAATTAAGTTGTATGGTGCTTACCCCGTCAAGCGGGGTTCCGCAGACCGGAGTGCGATTCGTTCGGCGCTGTCTCTCCTAGAGGAAGGGTGGGCAGTCGGTGTCTTTTTACAAGGAACGCGGACGCCAGACGCCAGAATTTCAGACCCAAAGCTAGGTGCTGCGCTGATTGCCGCTAAGGCGAAGGTGCCGTTGCTGCCCGTTAGTTTGTGGGGTACGGAAGCGATTTTTAAGAAAGGTTCGCTGGTTCCGCGTCCGGTGCCAGTAACGGTGCGGATTGGTCAGGTAATTGAGCCTCCTAATTCAACAGACCGGGATGAGTTACAGGCGGTAACGCAAAAATGCGCCACAGCGATTCATGCTTTACACGATTTAGGCCGTTAAAGAATTTCAAAAGACAAGATTTTCTCGGCGAAATTAAAACGTTGGGATGATGTCCTGACAGTTGCGCTTTCAGTAGGATTAGGTTATTCCAAATCTGTCTGGATATCCGGCTATTGGTTCATTCAATAAAGAAATGAGTCAATCACCGGGATTCTGGATTAAATCACCATCCCAAAAAGAAATGAGCGAACCTTCTGCCAAGTATCTTTTGCAGCGACTGAACAATTTGGCATTGGTTAGATTTTTGCTTTTCGTTGCTTCTGGCTGGGCGTTTGTAAAAGTTTTAGCTTACTTTGAAACAGTTATTGTCATTTTTACATTTGCAGCTATTGTCGCTTTTCTACTGAGTTATCCCGTGCGATCGCTAACTCGTTTTGTGCCTCACGGTGTTGCTGTTACCGTGGTCTTTATTCTAGGCATGATCGTGATTGCTAGTCTTACTGTCACAGTTGGTTTAACAGTTGTATCGCAAGGGCAACAATTAATTTCTAGCTTAACAACCTTTTTAAATTCTTTAATTCCTTTGGCTTATCAAATAGAAAAATTCCTTTTAAGATTCAATGTTCAAGTAAATTTGAGCATAATTCAAGAACAATTTCAGAATCAAATCGTCTCATCGCTGGGGTTAGGAATCGGTTATAGCTTAACGACTATACAAGTATTTTTTGCCAATTTTCTTAATTTGATATTAATTTCCGTTATTTCTTTTTTTATGTTGCTAGATGGAGAAAAGCTTTGGAAGCTTATTCTTAAGCTTGTTCCTGCACATTTACAAAATAGATTTACCATTGTCATTCAACGCAAGTTTCTCGGATTTTTTCGAGGACAGATGGTTTTATGTTTATTTCTGACTACGACTACTTTTTTGGTTTTTTTAATTTTAAATGTACCATTTCCCTTACTTTTGGCAATTATTGCTGGATTATTCGATTTAATCCCTGGGATTGGAGCTACTTTAGGGGTGGGTATTGTTTTTCTTATTTTATTGTCTCAGAGTGTTTGGTTAGCCGTTCAAGTAGTTGTTGTTTGTATCATAATTCAGCAAGTACAAGACAATTTCATCACGCCCCGGATTATGCAAAATTCGCTTAATATTAATCCAGTTGTTGTATTTTTCGCCTTACTAGTAGGTGCTAGAGTAGCAGGATTACTTGGAATTTTTATTGCAATTCCGATTACTGGAGTCATTGTCAGTTTATTTGAAATTGACGAAATGAAAGCAGAATCTTAGAGGAATGACATGAAGAGTAGCAGCTTCTATAAAATAGATTAAAATAAAATTTACTGGAATCAAAACAAGTAAAAATGCAGGGTTTAAGAGAAGAATTAGCAGAATTGCTAGATGAGGCTGAGTGGAACTGGCTGATGCCTCATGCGGAACGGGAGGCTGTGGTTATCGTAGCTCAAGAGCTGGACTTGCTAGATGTTGGGGTAGCGATCGCTAATGATGATGTTTCCTCTGTGCAGCACTGGATTAGCGAACAATTGATTTACAAGCCCTCCGAAGCTCAGAAACAAGATTGGAACGACAACAAAAACAAGCGATTCAGCGCTCTGATTGTGTCGCCTTATGTCTTGGTGAAAGAAACGGCAACGATTCCTGCTTAATCTGATTTGATGACTGACCGAGGGTGGCTCCCGTATAGCCGGTAGTCACCCAAAGAATGGCTCTGGCTCCATCCCGAATTGATTTCTCAATCGGCTCCTGCGGTATGTCCGAAGGCACGATCACGGGCTTTAGAGTAATGCCCCGACTGCCTAAAACAATCTCTCCAATGACTCTGGCGCGGCGCATATGATAGTCCGAGGTAATTAAATAGATGCTGGTGATCCCAAGACTCTGCAACTCATCAACCAGCGTCGTAAAGTTCGTAACCGTATCCACCGCCTGATAGTCCAAATGCAGGCGACTAGGGGCAACCCCAGCTTTGGCAAAAACCCGTTTAACGTAAGCTTTGTTAGTGCTACCTGAAGAAACCCAGATGGGCAAATCTGAATGCTGACGAGCCATTCTTGCTGCCAGCTTCTCCCGCTCCAAGGCTGAGGTAGAGCCACCCAAAACTAACATTGCCTGGGGTTTGACCAGGCTTTTTTTAACTTCCTTGTAACCAAACCACAGCGCCACGGGTAGAGCGAGCATTAGCAGCCGAGAATATCTACTTTTAGAGCGCGAAGGCTTGGAAGACAAGTGTTTTTGTCGGCTAGCACCAATTTTCAGGATCATCAATCAATTGAAAAAGCCGTGTTTACATGGGAAGCGATACGCACGAAGCGCGATCGCTTACTGGTTAAAATTCCCTATCCTAGCTAGCGTCCACGTAGATACACTCCACTGGGCGACTAACTGTTTTAGAGAGTAGCAGACAACGGGACTGGCCAGGCTCGAACCGGCGACCTAGCGCTTAGGAGGCGCTCGCTCTATCCAACTGAGCTACAGCCCCAATTCTAAGGCGATCATAGCAGCCTAAGGGCAGCATTACCCAGTTGAATTTAAGTAGACCGCCAGGTTTCTTCCCAAGGGCCACCGCCTGTTTCCAATCCACATAGAGAACTGCCAGCTTTCAGGATGATTTTAGATTTGTCACCCCGTTGGCGCAGTTCCAGGTCAACTTGACCGTTCATCGTGTCGCGACAACAAAAGATTAAACCCTTTTCCGTGGGGGCACGCAGGAGAGTCCCCGGTAGATTTGTAGTAGCGGTTAACTCAACTTCAAATTCGGAGTTATGGGCTTGCATTTGCCAGCTGCCCCAAGGCTCAATATTCCAACTTACTTTCGAGTTCCACGGTACAAATTCATAAAATTTGCCTTGATAGTGCAAGCCAATCATCGCCACCGATTCCATCCACCACAGCACCCCGCGTCTGCCTCCACCAGCCGTTAAGGCAATATCTGGAGACTCATCAAAACTATTGCAATTCAGCCAGAACCATTTTTGAGGAAAAGAGCGCCCCCAGTTTTTTTCACCGTAGGCAGGGGCGTTGGTGAAGTCGTAGCGTTTTCCATTCCACTCAATCCAGCCAGTTGCCAGCCCGTGAGCCATCAAAATTTGCCATCCCGGTTCAAAAATCGGGAAAGAAGACAACCATCCGGCTGTTGATTGTTGTGGCTGATTTAGATTTCCCCATCCATATACAGGTTTAATTTCATACTGCCAACGCGCTTGAGAACCCGTGCCCGGATCGTGTAAAGCTCCCTGATGCCAAGTAGCGGTGGCTTGATAGCCATCCTGAACGTGACGCTCAAAAGCCTCTGGAGGGAGGGAGGCAGGTTTGGTGGATAAATCGGTTTTGCCCCAGTGTCCCAAGGCTAAAACGTCCCGCGATGCCCAAAATTTGTTGACATCTGGGAAAGTCCGGCAAAGGTAACTATCTTCTGGGCCCAGAATTTGGGCAGCACCGCCGCTGTGGGGTTGATTGCCTAGGGGATCTTCGAGGGAGTACATGAAAGCAAAGGTATGTCCGCAATCTGGTAAGGTGACGCGGTAGTACCAACCTTCAAAGAATCGCTGACTGGTGCCGTCCCATTGGTAGCCACTGTGAGGCGTTTGTAAAGGATTTTGCATCAATTCAAATTCCTAACTGTTTCTCAGAATAGCGATCGCCCATTTTCCGCTCCCTGGATGCTGAATGCAAATACCCCAGATCCAGTTTGTGCATGAATTCGTGTAGACAAGTTCTTGATTCAGAACAACCTGGGTAATGAATGTCTGAGAAAGGGGATCTGAGGAGTTGCCTTCAATGTTCACCCGAAAACGCTGGAGAAAGACGCGATCGCGCAGCGTCTACCCAGAAGAATAACGACCCTCCATCTGGAAATTTCCTAAATTTTTGGCGTCCGGAGCCAAAAGCTGTTGAAATCGCGACAACGACGGTCGGGCGGGGATTGCCCGCCCGACTACTCCTATTTATGTAATCGTTGTGCGTACAGCTTCCGCAGGGTCTTGGGCTTGCAGTGGCTCAGGCGTAGAGGTTTGAACGCTTTCCTCATCGACTTGAGTCCACTCGGTATGGAAGAAGCCTGCTTTGTCAATGCGCTCGTAGGTATGAGCACCAAAGTAGTCGCGCTGAGCTTGGGTAAGATTTTGCGGCAAGCGATCGCGTCGGTAACTATCGAAGTAATCTAGCGACGCGCTGAATGCCGGAACTGGAATCCCCAGCTTCGCCGACTGCGCTAATACTTCCCGCCAAGCATCCTGGCGATCCAAAATGGTCTGCTTAAACTCAGGAGCCAAGAGCAAATTCGGCAACTCTGGATTGTCCTTGAAAGCAGATTTAATCTTATTCAAGAATCCGGCTCGAATAATGCAACCACCCTTCCAAATCCGGGCAGTTTCGCTCAAATTCAGGTCATAGGAATAAGCCTTCGACGCCGAACTCAATAGCGCCATCCCTTGGGCGTAAGAGCAAATCTTCGAGCAATACAGAGCATCACGGATTTGGTTAATGAAGGTTTTGGCGTCTCCCTCATACTTGCCACTAGGACCCGTTAATATCTCCGAAGCAGCCACCCGTTCCTTCTTAAAGGCAGACATGATCCGGGCATTCACCGCCGCCGTCATCGTTGGAATAGCGATCCCCAGCTCCAGCGCACTCTGCACCGTCCAGCGACCCGTCCCTTTCTGCCCAGCCGCATCGAGAATCACATCGACCAGAGGCTGACGAGTGTCGGGGTCTCGGTAATTGAAAATATCAGCTGTAATCTCAATCAAATAAGAATTGAGTTCATCAGTCGTATTCCATTCGGCGAATACTTGGTGTAGTTGGTTCGCGTCTAGCCCCAACGCATTCTTGAGCAAGTCGTATGCCTCTGCAATCAGCTGCATATCGCCGTACTCAATGCCATTGTGTACCATCTTGACGTAGTGACCGGCACCCGCAGGGCCGATGTAGGTGACACAGGGGCCATCATCCACCTGAGCCGCAATTTTCGTCAAAATTGGTTCCAGATACTCATAGGAGCTTTTCGTACCTCCCGGCATCAGACTAGGGCCATTCAGCGCTCCTTCTTCACCTCCACTGACGCCCATCCCGATAAATCTGAACCCAGATGGCTCTAATTCGCGGGTGCGACGAGCGGTATCGTCAAATAAGGAGTTGCCACCATCAATAATGATGTCACCCTCATCCAGTAACGGTTTGAGCTGGTTAATCACCGCATCTACCGGCGCACCCGCTTTCACCATAATGAGGATTTTGCGAGGGCGTTCTAAGGATTGGACAAAATCTTCAATGGAATAAGCAGCATAGACATTTTTGCCCTGCGCTCGCTCAGCCATAAAGGCATCCGTTTTTTCTGGAGTGCGATTATAGACGGAAATGGGGAACCCATTACGCTCCACATTCAGCGCCAAGTTCTCGCCCATGACCGCCAAACCAATCACACCAAAGCTCTGCTGTGTCATAAGATTCAATGTTCAACTCTGCAATGCTTTTGAACAGTTGCTTTTCCTTCAGAGTAGCCCGATATCCTGAGAGTTTTCCCTAAAGAAGATATTAAGAGTCGCAAAAGTAGTACCGCCTCCTTCGGCGAAGAATCAACAATTGAAACAGCAGATTTAGTTTTTATTTGTATCTAAGTCAACAATCTCAAGCAGAATTGAAACATAGACACAAGTTTTGGAGCATCCACGAAATGCTGGCATATATCCTAGCGATCGCTGTTGCAGTCGGTAGCTTCGCCCTTTACATGGCGGCTTTCTTTTTCCCCGAAGTACACCGAAAGAGTGATTTTATCTGGAGTGGGGTGGGATTGTTCTATGCCCTGGTTTTATGGGTGTGTGCTGGACGCATCACCGGCGGTGTGCTGCTAGGTCAAATCGCTAGCGTAGCGCTAGTCGGTTGGTTAGGTTGGGAAACCCTGACATTACGACGCAGTCTCACCCCCGCAGCGCAGCAAACTGAGATTCCGAGTCCCGAAGCATTGCAGGAAAAACTGACCAGTTTATCCATACCGCAGCGGATAACCAGTCTATTTGCAACTTTTAAGGACAAAGCTCAGCAGACGGCAAGTAAAGTGACTCAGGGCAAATCGGGCACTGGAACCCCCCAATCAGGGGCATCCAAGACGACACCTGCGCCTACCTCCACCGACGCCGGAAAACCCCGTGTTACCGTGCTGGATAACCGGACGGATGAAGATGAGGATGAAACGGTGTTACTCAATCAACCACCCGTTTCACCCGCACCCTCAAAGCCGGAATCCCAGCCGGAATCTCAGATGGAAGTAATATCCGTCCCATCTGAAGAAAGTGTCCAAGACACAGACTTGGATGACTTGGAACCCCCAGCATCTGTAGAAGCAACTACAGGAGAAACAGTCATAACACCAGAGACTGCCCCATCCTCACCTTCAGAGGTGGAGGCTAACCCAGAAGCTAACCCAGAAAATGTGCCCGAACCCGTTCGTCCGAACCCACCCGACCCCGAACTGGTGGAAGCTGCTCTAGAAGATGCTGAAGAAAAGCATATTCCAGCTTCACCTCCAGAACCAGCCCATGAAGAAACAAGTGACTCGGTGAGTGGAACAGAGCAGGCAAATCAGCCGTTAGAAAATCCACCCAACCCAACTTAAAAATAAAGGTTAGGAGGAAAATGAATCCCGAAGATGTTGCATAGCGCCAAAAAAGCAGCGGAAGATATAGCAGTCTTGAATGCTTTCTAAAGCGAGATCCCAGACTTCTCTCTTGAAGTTTGGGATCTGAAGGACGGGCATCTTACAGCTAAAATCGGATTGCGATCGCTGCTTATTCCATTTTCTTGCTTTGTGTTCTGTGCATCTTTGCGGTTCATTTTTCCGCTGCAACTTGAAGAGATTGCGATTTGTAACCGATAATGATTGAAAGCAACTCAATCATTTCTCGGCATTAAACTGTGACAGAAACAGGGAACTACAAAGACACCGTTAATCTGCCCAAAACCCAATTTGATATGCGGGCGAACGCTATTAAGCGGGAACCGGAACTGCAAAAATTTTGGGCAGACCAGCAAATTTACGAGCGACTGTCGCAGAACAATCCCGGCGAAATTTTTGTTTTGCATGATGGGCCGCCCTATGCCAATGGTTCGCTCCACATTGGTCATGCTTTAAATAAAATCCTCAAAGACATCATCAACCGCTACCAGCTCCTGCAAGGGCGCAAAGTTCGCTACGTTCCGGGTTGGGATTGTCACGGCTTGCCGATTGAGTTGAAAGTCCTTCAGCAAATGAAGCCAGCAGAGCGGCAAAATCTGACACCTCTGGATCTCCGCCACAAAGCCAGAGATTTTGCGCTTCATACAGTAGACGAGCAGCGCCAAAGCTTCCAACGTTACGGTGTCTGGGGCGACTGGGAGCATCCGTATCTGACTTTAAAACCAGAGTACGAAGCCGCTCAAATTGGCGTCTTCGGTGAGATGGTGCTGAAGGGATATATTTATCGCGGTTTAAAGCCAGTTCACTGGAGTCCTAGTTCTAAAACGGCGCTGGCTGAGGCAGAGTTAGAGTATCCCGAAGATTCTGAAGGTCGCCCAGCTCATACCTCGCGCAGCCTTTATGCAGCTTTCCAGATGACGAATCTGGGGCCAGCCGTGCGATCGCAATTGCAACCATTCTTGCCCGATCTCGGTGTGGCAATTTGGACGACGACGCCTTGGACGATTCCCGCCAACCTAGCGGTAAGCCTGAATCCAGAACTGACTTACGCAGTGGTGGAAGTGGAGGCAGATTCTCTGCCGATTTCGACCAAATACCTGTTAGTGGCTGCGGATTTGGTGGAACGGTTGTCAACGACGCTCTCGACGAATCTCACGGTAAAGGCGACAGTACCGGGTAAAGATTTGGAACACAGCACTTACCAGCACCCACTCTTCGACCGCGAGAGTCCGATTGTGATTGGGGGCGATTATGTCACCACCGATTCTGGTACCGGATTAGTTCACACGGCTCCCGGTCATGGGGATGAGGATTACAAGGTTGGTCAACGCTACGGTTTGCCGCTGCTGTCGCCAGTAGATGCCGATGGCAACTTCACGCAAGAAGCAGGGCAGTTTGCGGGGTTGAACGTCCTGGGTGATGGAAATCAGGCAGTGATTGATGCGCTCAGCCAAGCGCGATCGCTACTGAAAGAGGAACCCTACGTTCACAAATATCCTTACGACTGGCGAACGAAAAAGCCAACCATTTATCGAGCCACAGAACAGTGGTTCGCATCGGTGGAGGGATTTAGAGAAGAGGCGCTAAAAGCGATCGCTTCCGTGACCTGGATTCCCGCTCAAGGTGAAAATCGGATCACGGCAATGGTCGCGGATCGTTCCGATTGGTGTATCTCCCGTCAACGCAACTGGGGCGTGCCAATTCCCGTTTTCTACGACCTAGAAACCAACGAACCGCTACTGAACGAGGAAACTATCGCCCACGTACAGGCAATCATCGCCGAAAAGGGTTCGGATGTCTGGTGGGAAATGCCGGTCGAAGAACTGTTGCCAGAAAGTTATCGCCATAACGGTCGCAGCTACCGCAAAGGCACCGATACGATGGATGTCTGGTTTGACTCTGGCTCCTCTTGGGCGGCAGTAGCGAAACAGCGACCAGAATTGGAATATCCAGCAGATATCTATTTAGAAGGCTCCGATCAGCACCGGGGTTGGTTCCAATCGAGTTTGCTCACGAGTGTGGCAACGAACGACATCGCGCCCTACAAAACTGTCTTGACCCACGGCTTTACCTTGGATGAGCAGGGACGCAAGATGAGTAAATCTCTGGGGAATGTCATCGACCCCTCGATTGTCATCAATGGGGGCAAAAATCAAAAAGAAGAGCCACCCTACGGTGCTGACGTTTTGCGCTTGTGGGTTTCTTCGGTGGATTATTCTTCAGATGTCCCCATCAGCAAGAACATCCTCAAACAGATGGGAGATGTTAGAAACAAGATTCGCAATACGGCGCGGTTCTTATTAGGAAATCTACACGATTTTGACCCAACTAAAGATGCAGTACCTTACGAACAACTGCCAGAACTCGACCGCTATATGTTGCACCGGATGACAGAAGTCTTCGGGGAAGTCACGCAAGCATTTGAGAGTTTCCAGTTCTTCCGCTTTTTCCAAACAGTGCAGAATTTCTGCGTTGTTGACTTGTCTAATTTTTATCTGGATATTGCCAAAGATAGGCTCTACATCAGCGCCCCAGATTCCCCTCGTCGCCGTAGTTGTCAGACAGTTTTGGCGATTGCACTGGAAAATTTAGCACGAGTGATCGCGCCGGTTCTCTGTCATACAGCAGAGGATATTTGGCAATATCTCCCCTATCCCACACCCTACAAATCCGTGTTTGAAGCCGGGTGGGTGAAGTTAGACGAGCATTGGAAAGCTCCAAAATTGGCAGGATTTTGGCAACAATTGCGACAAATCCGCACTGAGGTGAATAAGGTGATGGAGCAAGCAAGGGCAGAAAAAATGATTGGTTCTTCTCTGGAAGCCAAGGTATTACTTTATGTCCCGAATGCGGAGTTCCGTTCTTTACTGCAACCTTTGAATTTAAATTCAGCCCTCCATCCTCAGTCCTCAGCACTGGGTAATGGTGTAGATGAGCTAAGATACTTGTTTATCGCCTCTCAAGTAGAACTGCTAGATTCTCCGGAAGCATTGCAAGGCTTAAAATACAGTTCGCAGACAGAAGCTTTATCGATTGGCGTAGATAAAGCAAACGGAGAAAAATGCGATCGCTGCTGGAACTACTCAGATTATGTCAGCAAATCTGCCGAGCATCCCCTACTGTGCGAACGTTGCATTCCCGCCTTAGTTGGTGAATTTTAGGTTGCAAAAAGCGCTCGCTTCGCCTCGGCTAAGAGCCTACGCTCTTTCCTCCACCCTGCCATCCCCTACGCTTCCAGTTCCCCTCCCTGCTTGCGGGGTGGGGTTCTTTTATGATGAGCAATTAGTATAGATTCTTCACCATCACATGGCGTCAAAGTAGTCAACGCTGCTCAAATTTGCTCTAATACCAGTTTCCAATGAAGATGCACTAAATTGAAGAAAGCAACAGGGTAGGTGTAGGAATGGCAAATCAGTTCAAAGTGGCAGTCCAAGAGACAACGGAAG
>NZ_JAMPJZ010000114.1:0-13171 GCF_039961835.1 Trichocoleus sp. ST-U1 | reverse complement strand
GTTCGACATTACAAGAGATCGCAGGGTTGTTGCGTCCGGACTGGGGCCGGATTGAAGTGGCGGGAACAATCTTCCTGGATACTAAAGAGCGTCTGAACTTGCCAGCGCACCGGCGAAATGTCGGTTATGTCTTCCAAAACTGCGCCTTATTTGGGCATTTGAACGTAGCGGAAAATATTGGCTTTGCTCTCAACCGCTGGCAACGGCACCGGCGGCAGCAGCGCGTTCGCGAATTGGTAAATTTGTTAGAACTTGAGGATCTGGTACATCAACCCGTGCAGCGAATTTCTGGCGGACAAGCCCAACGGGTAGCGATCGCGCGGGCTTTAGCTCCCTACCCCAAAATTCTGCTTCTTGATGAACCTTTCAGCGCCCTCGATGATGATTTGAGAGCAACCCTCCGAACCGAGTTGAAAACCATTCAACGTCAATTTAACTTGCCGGTTGTACTGGTGACTCATTCACGAGCCGATGCCCTGGAACTCGCCGATCGTTTAGTAATCTTGGCAGCAGGACAAGTTGTTGCAGTGGGTCAGGCGGAGCATTTGCTCGATTCCCGTTCCTATTCCATTCCGGGGAAATTTCAGTGGGGTTAGAGGAAAGTGATGAGTGATGAGTGTTGAATTAAGAGAATTATCTTAACTCAACACTCGAAACTCATTAGTCATAAATCTCCTTGGTTGCGGATTTTCCAAGCCATTTCCAGCACTTGAGTCCAGCGCTTTTGTAACTGTTTGGGCGTGCATCCGAGTGTTTGAGCAATCTCCCGCTCGTTGACTTGAGCTTGTTTTAACTGCAATAGCTGCTGCTGTTCCAGAGAAAGTTGATTCCAAAACGCTTCCCACTGCTGAGAAGAGAGTCCCAGCTTTTGGTCGAGATCGGCTCCCAACCATTGATGTACCAGCTTCCAGTTATTTTGACGAGAGAATTTTTCCACATGGTACTTAAAGCGCTGTTGCAAATAGTCGCGCTGACGTGCGGTTAAACCCAGGATTTCGTCAATCTCTGGTGCGGAGAGGTCTTGCAGCTTTAAAACCAGGTAATTGACACAGTCCTCTTGACCTTGGGCTTGCAGGTATTCCATCAGTTCGGCAACGACGCGATCCCGCAATACCGCTTCCGCCGGGTCAATCGTATCGGCAACCAATTGCGATCGCAGCTGGTGCATCGCCGCTGACCGACTTTGCGTGTCCGCATCTTCACCTCTGGGAAACTCAATCGCCTTCTCAATATCCATGCTCGTCTCAGCAGGCTGGCGGCGAGCAAACCCCTGTGCCCTCAACACAATCAGCTGCTGGCTGGTGCCATTCGGTAAATTGATGCGACGCTTGGCATACTGTTCGCTGAATGCCATATACTCCGCCAGTTCCAGTTGAGTGCGGGGAGTGTAGTCTATTGTCAGCTCGTTTTCCCGCCGGAAAGCTTTGATTGACTCGGCGTAAAACTCTTGCAAGAAGTCCTCAATCAGGTTGTAGCGGGCTTGAAAACCTAACTGAGAGTTGGGCGACACCACATAGCGATAAACCATCGCGCTGAGGTTGCTGTGCAGTTCAACCCGACCCCGCTTAGAACCCAGCCGGTAGTATGACAGACACTTTTGCAACCGATGCCGTCCCAGATTTAACTGCCAAGAGCGAACCTCACCAGAAGTCTGGATGCGCGGACTCTTGCTGCAAATCCGCTGCACCTCTAGAGCGATCCGGTTAGCGATCGCCTGAACGTGCAATGACGTCGTTTTGATTTCAGTCCGTAATTCCTCTAACAACAGGTCGGTCATTGTTTCCACGTCGATTCCCAACAGTTGCTCGGTCGAGTGGCATAGATTTTCAGAAGATTGGCTGAGAGAATTAATAGTTGTCATGGTGAAAGCCCCTGGTAGCGACAGTATTCAAAGTCAACAAGAGCCACTGAGAACGGTTCAAAAGTTTTGTCTCCCTTCAGGCAGCGCCTGCGATTGACCGTCTCAACTCTCTATATATAGACTGTAGGGGCTGATTGTTAGACACCGGACAGCGGGTGTGTTACTACTCTCAGCTCACTATGGGTCATCTCTACGCTCTCTCCCCATTCCATCTGACCTAAAAGAAGCACTAACCCTTGCTGTATCTGGGCTTGCGCCCCTCAAACTATCGACGCACAAGTGTTGTCGCAAAGCGGTAGGAGCTGGTGTTGAGTGGACAATCCAGGAAGTGGATTGCTGGTAGGGTTATCGTCCGAATTCCCTAGTGCCGAGGCTGTAGTTAATTGTCTTTAGTTCGCAAAGGGATTTTAGATTAGCGATTGGGGATTTTGGATGTAAAAGCTTTAACTCAATCTTTAATCTTTAATCTTTCATCTAAAATCAACTGACCGATGTCGCCCAAGCCGTTGCAGCCTCCCATCCCAGACCGCGCCGGACGATGACAGGTTCCTCATCTGTCAAATCTAAAATTGTGGAAACCCCATCTCCTGGTTCCGAGCCAATGTCCACAATCAGATCGACTAGCTTGTCTAGCTGGTCAAACAATTTTGCCTTCTCCAACCCTAGGGTTGGGGCGTTGCCATTCTCATCCACGAGGTGAGCTGAGGTGGAAATAATCGGATTGCCTAATGCCTGCAACAGCGACTGGCACACTGTATGCTCCGGAACCCGAATACCCGTCGTTTTGCGCTTAGGACTCATCACCAGTTTCGGCACTAATTTGGTGGCGGGTAGCAGAAACGTGTAAGTCCCAGGAATTAAATTCCTCATAATCCGATAAGCGACATCACTGACGATGGCATATTGGGCAATGTTGGACAGAGACGGACACAGGAACGTCAGGGGCTTATCATTAGATAGCTGCTTAAGGAGCCTCACACGCTCCACCGCTGACTTGACATTTAGGTCACAGCCAATCGCGTAGACAGTATCAGTGGGATATAGCATCACAGCGCCTGCTCTTAGGGCACCTACTATTTGTTCTATTCCACGAGTTTGCGGTGTATCAGGATGGATATTGTAGATTGTCGCCATAATGCAGAATCCAGAACTGAGACTACAGAATTCAGAATCCAGAATTTTTCCTGACTCCTGATTACTCCTTATGAACAAGCTAGCGTATCTAGAATGTCCAACAGGAATTGCCGGTGATATGTGCCTGGGGGCACTTGTAGATGCGGGAGTTCCCCTAGATTATTTGATAGAAAAGCTCAAGAGGCTGGGAATTTCCCAAGAATACCAGTTACGAGCCGAACACGTTCACCGGAACGGTCAGCAAGCTACTAAATTTCACGTAGATTTGAGCGATCGCGATCGCACCGATTCAAATCACCACCACGAACATCACCGGCAAAATGGTGGGCATCAGCATCAGCATTACGATGGCGATCGCGATCGGGTTCATTCTCATTCCCCGACGCGGCATTTGCCAGAAATTGTCCAGTTGATTGCAGCCGCAGAGTTTCCGTTACGAGTACAAGCGTCCAGTTTGGCAGTGTTTCAACGGCTGGCAGACGCAGAAGGAGCGGTTCACGGCATTCCCCCAGAAGAAGTTCATTTTCATGAAGTCGGGGCGACTGATGCCATTGTAGATATTGTCGGCACTTGTCTGGGCTTGGATTGGTTGGGGATTGACGAACTATATTGTTCGGCACTCCCCACTGGTGGCGGGATGGTTAGAGCAGCTCACGGTCAGCTAGCGGTGCCGGTACCGGCTGTATTAAAGTTGTGGGAATCTCGCCAGGTGCCAGTTTATAGTAATGGGATCGATCGGGAACTGGTGACACCGACTGGAGCAGCGATCGCTTGTACGCTTGCCACCGGCTTTGGATCTCCACCCCCCATGACGATCCAGCGGGTTGGAAATGGTGCCGGTTCCCGTCAGTTACCGATTCCCAATATTCTGCGCCTCTGGATTGGTGAGGGTGTGGAGACGCGATTTGCTTCTCAACAAGAGTCGGGATTCCTTCAGCCTTCCGAAAGCCCCTCTTTAGAAATAATTTCGGTGCTGGAAACCCAAATCGATGACTTGAGTCCCCAAGCCATCGGCTATGTGTTTGAGGCACTGTTTAACGCCGGTGCGGTGGATGTCTTCACGCAACCGATTGGGATGAAAAAGTCTCGTCCTGGCATTTTGCTGACGGTTATTTGCCATCCCGAACAAATATCCGCTTGCGAAGCGATCTTATTCCGAGAAACGACGACACTCGGCATCCGGCGTCAGACACAGCAACGCTCGATTTTGCAGCGAGAAATTCAACAGGTTCTGACAGAATATGGCTTCGTTCGCGTCAAGGTTGCCTGGACGGGGCATCCTAACCAGAAAGCGATCGCGAATGTGCAGCCAGAATACGAAGATTGTGCCGAATTAGCGAAGGCAAATAACCTTCCCTGGCGAGAGGTGCATCAACTGGCGCTCAATACCTGGTATCTCCAGAACAGTCGTAATACTTGAATTTGCTGCCAGCAAGATCCAGATACCTAACTAGATTTCAGGAATTGCCAAACCCATTCCTGCATTACGACTGGTTTGAAAATCACGTAAGGAAAATCCAGATGTATCGAATTAAGCAAGTGCCCTTAGCGATCGCGATCGCCATTGCTAGCCTCGTGGCGCTATTGACCATTAGCGGTTTCCTCGGCACTGCTGCGAACTCTCAGCCACCTCAACCAACTTCGGAAATCACTACAACTCAAGGGATAGACCTAGGGCGTTCTTTCCGAGAACTGGGCATTGAAGGGTCAATTGTGGTTTATGACCAAAATAAAAACCAATTCTACGAACATAACGCGCCTCGAAACTCAACGGCATTCTTCCCCGCTTCAACCTTCAAGATTTTCAACGCGCTTGTGGCATTGGAAACAGGGGTGATTCGAGATGAGGTGACTGTTTTAACCTGGGACGGCATTCAACGGAACATCACAGCTTGGAACCGAGACACCAACTTGCGCCAAGGTTTTAAAGACTCAACGGTTTGGTTCTACCAAGTTTTGGCTCGGAAAATTGGGCACGAACGGATGCAGAAATTTATCAATCAAGTCGGCTATGGAAACCGTCAAATTGGGACATCTGAGCAAATCGATCGATTTTGGTTAAGCGGCCCTTTAAAAATTACGCCCAAACAAGAGATTGAGTTTCTGCAACGTCTCTATCGCAACGACTTACCCTTTTCCCAACGCAGCTTAGATTTGGTCAAAGATATTATGGTACGCGAACAAACTCCAGACTATGTGCTGCGCGGAAAGACTGGCTGGACGGACAGTACGACTCCTGAGAATGGCTGGTTTGTGGGATATCTGGAACAGAACAAAAATGTTTATTTCTTTGCCACAAATATGGATATGCGAAATGATAATGATGGCGTCAATCGCATTGAAATTACCCGGCGCAGTCTTAAAGCCTTAGGACTACTTTAAAACACTAGCAAGTCCTTAAGTTTCTGCTTTCAGATTTTCTTCAAAAATAGTCTCTTAGATGATTTATCGCAATTCTATTTGAGCTGTGAGGCAGCCCTTCAGATCCCGGACTTCTTAAAGAAGTTCGGGATCTCGCCTTCACGAATTATTTAAGACTGCTATATCAGTAGCGTTACTTGCACTCAGCTAACCTTTAGACTCTAAAATAGTCCTCGCTTGATCGAGCCTAGAACCAATCATGACCCTAACCTCCTCAATTAACAACACAACTCGGCTGCAACTCGCCCCTCTAGAAATCCCGACTCGTTTGCTGCTGGGTCCAGGTCCATCCAATGCCCATCCCGCTGTCCTTCAGGCGATGAATACCCCTCCCGTGGGGCACCTCGATCCAGCATTTCTGGGACTGATGGACGAAATCCAGATGTTGCTGCGCTATGTTTGGCAGACAGAAAACCCCCTCACCATTGCAGTCAGCGGTACGGGAACGGCAGCAATGGAAGCAACCCTTGCCAACGTCACCGAACCCGGAGATGTGGTTCTAGTGGGCGTTAGCGGGTACTTTGGCAACCGCCTCGTGGATATGGCAGGACGATATGGTGCGGATGTGCGAACGATTACCAAACCTTGGGGGCAAGTGTTCCCCATAGACGAACTCCGAACCGCCTTAGAAACTCATCGCCCAGCGATTCTGGCTTTAGTCCATGCCGAGACCTCCACGGGGGCACGCCAACCCTTGGAAGGAGTCGGCGACCTCTGCCGTGAATTTGACTGTCTGCTATTAGTGGATAGTGTTACCAGTCTGGGGGGCGTCCCCTTGTTTCTGGATGAGTGGAAGGTTGACTTAGCTTATAGCTGTAGCCAGAAAGGGTTAGGTTGCCCTCCCGGTGCTTCGCCGTTTACCATGAGTCCTCGTGCAATTGAGAAATTGCAACAACGTGACACGAAGGTGGCTAACTGGTATTTAGATATGACGTTGTTGAGTAAGTATTGGGGCAAGGAACGCACCTATCACCACACTGCTCCAATTAACTTGTACTATGCTCTGCGGGAAGCGTTGCGTTTGATTGCAGAAGAAGGAATCGAAAATAGCTGGACGCGCCATCAAAAGAACGTCGAGTATCTCTGGGAAAGTTTAGAAAACTTAGGACTTACTATGCACGTTAAACGAGAGTTTCGCCTGCCAACCCTGACAACAGTTTGCATTCCAGAGGGTGTGGATGGCAAAGCGATCGCGCGTCAGCTACTCAACGAACACAATATAGAAATTGGCGGCGGACTGGGCGAACTCGCCGGTAAAGTCTGGCGTGTGGGTCTTATGGGATTCAACAGTCGTCCAGAGAGTGTGGATCGCCTTGTAGAGGCATTAAAGCAGGTTTTACCTCATTAGTTACGAATTTAGGGTAAGGAACCTGGATTAAACAACTTACACTCATTGGCGTTCTGTAGGGGCATGGCTGTACCATGCCCTTACGCAAGAAATCAGAGTCCCAGTTCAATTTGTCGTGATTAGGAACTTAGTACCCAGCGTCTAATCAGCACTATGGCAGCATTTTGATACCGGCTAAATTCTGGTGTCAGATTCATATTTCTCGATCAACACATCTGCAATCCTATTTTGTTTTTTAGTTGCCATCTATAGCATCCCTATCTCTTCGCGAGGCAATTATTGTGAGATAGGATGCCAGAAAGAAGGATAAAAAGAAAAATGTCACAGCAGCAACTTCAATGGCAAATCCAGTCAACGGTTGAACCACCGGCGGGATTTATTGACGAAGTCAGACGCCACGCCCCAGGATTACCCGGACATTATGCCGCACAGCTGTTGTGGCAACGGGGGATTCGCGATATTCAGCAATTGTCGGGGTTTTTAAATTCTCAGTTGTATCACCCGGCAAGTCCCTTTGAATTTGGGCAGGAAATGCAATGGGCTGTAGAACGATTAATAAAAGCCCGTAACGCGGGGGAAAAAGTTTCCATTTGGGGAGATTTTGATGCTGATGGGATTACTGCAACATCGGTTCTCTGGGATGGACTGGGACAGTTTTTTACCCAGCAGCAGCAGCTAGTTTATTACATCCCCAATCGTTTAACGGAGTCTCATGGACTCAATGAACGGGGAATTGACGCCCTTGCCCAGGATGGAACGAAGCTAATTGTAACTTGCGATACTGGCAGCACAAATCTGAAGGAAATTGAATATGCCCATCAACTAGGGATTGATGTAATTGTCACGGATCACCACACCCTGCCAGAGGAACGTCCAGCGTTAACAGCTATCATCAACCCCCGGTATTTATCCAATGACCATCCGATGTTTCACCTTTCCGGTGTGGCAGTGGCTTACAAGCTGGTAGAAGCGCTTTATGAAACTTTGCCAGATATTCCCCAACAGCCATTAGAAGATTTATTGGATTTAGTGGCAATTGGTTTAATTGCAGATTTAGTGCAGTTAAGCGGTGATTGTCGCTACCTGGCACAGCGAGGAATTTCAGTGCTGCAACAGCAAACCAAAAAGCGGAATCGTCCTGGGGTTGCTCGTCTATTAGAATTGTGTCAGAAAAGTGGCGATCGCCCAACGGACATTTCTTTCGGTCTTGGCCCTAGAATTAACGCAGTTAGCCGCATTCAAGGCGATGCTTCCTTCTGTGTGGAGTTACTTACCAGCCGCGATGAGAAGCGCTGTCAGCAGTTGGCATTAGAAACAGAATTAGCCAATGCCCGTCGCAAGTCGTTGCAAAAAGATGTCGCCGCTGAAGTTAATAAAAAATTAAGCCAGCTGGACTTATCAACGACTAGCGTGATTGTTCTTTGCGATACGCAATGGCCTGTCGGTGTCTTGGGTTTAGTGGCGGGGCAAGTGGCGCAGGAAACAGGGCGTCCTACGATTTTGTTGAGTACAGAGGGCGATTTGAGTGAAAACGCTTTAGCACGCGGTTCCGCCCGTTCTGTGAATCAAGTCGATCTTTACCAGTTGGTGAAAGCGCAAGAACACCTCTTACATCGATTTGGCGGTCATCCCTTCGCTGCTGGGTTGAGTCTCCCAGTTGATAAGATTCCCCTGTTTACAGAAGCTGTTAACCAGCAATTGCGAGCTTCTGTGGGCACGCCAGATGGGACACCTTTAGCGCCGATTGTGCAGGCAGATTTGGTGTGTACGGTCAGTGAATTAGGAAGAGATTTATTTTGGGAACTGAAACTATTAGAACCCTGCGGAATGGGTAATCCAGCACCAAAATTGCTCATTCAAAATTGCTGGTTTGAAAATAGTTGGAATAGCAATACTCAGGACTTAAAAGGCGCAAAAGTTCAATATATCAAAACAACTTTTAAAATTCGGGATGACTCTTGCGAAACTGGGTTTTCAGGAATCTGGTGGGGACATTATAAGGAAGAACTACCTCAAGGTAGATGCGATGCAATTGTCGAGCTTGATTTTAATAGCTACGAAAATCCTAATAAAGGGATTAGACCTCACTATGAAGTGCGGATAATTGCCGTGCGTTCTTTAGAACAGCCGCAGCAGTTAGGCACTCCGAACCAGATAGACTGGATTTTAGACTGTCGTGAGGAGTCCGCACTTGCTACTGCTGCGCTATCAGTTCTGCCAGTTCGAGAGTGCCCCAGTAGCTGGGATGAGCTGCAAGTGTGGTTCAGGCGGGCAATTCAGGCAAATCAAACCCTCGCGATCGCTTATCCTCCCCCAGAACCCGTTCCCCCCAGCCAAATCTGGCTGCAACTGTTAGGAATTGCCAAATATCTGAGTCGAACGGGTCAAGAGGCGACGTATACTCAACTGCACCAAAAGCTGGGAATTAGCGATCGCACTCTCCAACTCGGATTAGAAGCTATTTCTCATCTCGGCTTCCATGTTAAACAACTCGACTGGATGGTTCAAATTACTTGGCATTCCCAGGAAGATGCCGCTCATTCTGATTTAGGGAACGGACAATTACCGAAAGCAGAGACAGCCATCGAACAATTTATCGCAGCAGTTCAAGAAGAACAATTTCGCCAAAGGTACTTCTATGAAATTCCCTTGTCTACCATTCGAGCGATGGCTGCTCAAACTGCGGTTTATTAAAAAATGAGTCGGCGATCGCATTTGTTACTGCTGGGTAAGAGAGTGCGGCTCGCTACTGAATATTCCCCTGGTGTTCGCACTTAAAACCCCGCTGACGCCAATCTTTTATATCTACATCCTTCAGGGGAATTAATTTTGAACATTTAGGCTGATAAACCTGACTCACCATTGCCCACAACAAACTACGAGATAAGTCCAATCCTGTCTTGAAAGAGGATTCTCGATTGCCAGGAATGCCTTGTTCGGGAACAATCTCTGGCTCTACCCAAATGCCTTGAGCGCCCATGAGAATCTGTGCTAGCCACTTAGCTCGTGGTAGATGGGTGCCGGAAGTAATTAGTTTGACTTTTTTTACTCCCCATTCGCGTAGAATCGGCACACTATAGTAGAAGTTACCAAAAGTGGAGTCTGCACACTTTTCTAACCAAACTTGCTCTATGGGAGCATTTTCCCGTTGAAAAATTAGCAAAATGCATGGTTCGGGAGAACCTTGAGAAATTAATATGCGGGTTTGCGGGTATTCTTTTGCAAGCTGAGCTACGTATATTTCTCTACGAATACTACCTCCTAAAACTAAATAGGCATCTACTGGACCGGACGCCGCAGAGCGCAAAGTTAGCATAATAGTTAATAACCATGTCCCCAAGATGACGCTAAAGATAGCGATCCCTGGTGTTAGAAGTTGTCGCCATCTTCTGAAACCAGCCCGCCTAGATAAGTTGATGCGATCGCGCACAGTTGAACTACCTCTGCGTTTTCCGGGCATTTTGAGAATTTGAAGGGTATTTAGCCGATGCTTAACACTACTTTAGCTAGCCAAGCGATTTTGTTGTTCTTTTACTCTGGCGGCGATTACACTTAGGTAGACAAAAATTTGCAGGGGAGTCTAGCTAAATTAGACTGTTATCCTTGTTACAGAGACGAATAAGGAGGACACTGGGCGAACTGGCACAAAATTGATGCAGCCTGGTTAATTAACCTGAGTATCTTAGAAATAGTTCGTTTCAGGCGTCACGCGGTATCTACACATTAAACCCCACCCGTTCGAGCCACCGTTCATGAATCCATCCCCAAAAAACTTTTCCTTGCTCCATGTTGCTCTCTTTGGTGGAGCGATCGCTACGACAGCAGCTTTGTCTTTCTTTGGCTCCTCCGTTCGCGCTGCTCTACAGGAAAGTCCAAAATCAGTTGTCGATGAGGCATGGCAAATTGTCAACCGCGAGTATGTTGATGGCACCTTTAATCAGGTGGATTGGCAAGCAAAGCGGCAACAGCTGTTGAACAAAAACTATAATTCCCGTGAAGATGCCTACAAGGCGATTCGGGAAGCATTGGAAACCTTAGGCGATCCCTACACCCGCTTTTTAGATCCCAAACAGTACCAAGCCCTCACCAGTCAAACTTCCGGCGAACTCTCTGGCGTCGGTTTGCGCTTGGAACTGAACGAAAAGACTCAGGTTCTTACCGTCGTAGAACCCATTGAGAATTCCCCAGCAGTGAGAGCGGGACTTCAGACTGGGGACAAGATTTTGACAATTGATGGCAAAGCCACAAAAGGGATGAGTGTGGAAGCCGCCGCTAACCTGATTCGGGGTGAGGTGGGGACGAAAGTAAAGCTTAAGCTGTCACGAGACGGAAAAGGCGACTTTGATGTGACATTGACCAGAGCGCAGATTGAAATAGCAGCCGTCCGTCAGTCGGTCAAGCAGGAAGGCAAGTTGCGCGTTGGCTATATCCGTCTGAATGAATTTAGCGCTCACTCAGCAGAGCAGATGCGCCGCGCCATCCAGTCTCTGAATAACGACAAAGTAGATGCTTTTGTATTGGATTTGCGGGGAAATCCGGGTGGGTTATTGCACGCGAGTGTGGAAATTGCCCGGATGTGGATGGACAAAGGTGCTATCGTCCGTACCGTAGACCGCAAGGGAGACAACGAAGAATTTGCGACAAATCGCACGGCGCTGACACAGTTGCCTTTGGCTGTGCTGGTAGATGGCAACTCGGCAAGCGCCAGCGAGATTCTCTCAGGTGCGTTGAAGGATAATGGTCGAGCCACAATTATTGGCTCTCAAACCTTTGGCAAAGCGTTAGTGCAGTCGGTACATTCTCTCTCCGATGGTTCGGGTTTAGCGGTCACGATTGCCCACTACTACACTCCCCTAGGAACGGATATCAGCCACAAGGGGGTGACTCCGGATATCAAGATTGACCTGAACGACGATCAGCGAAAGCGTCTGGGGACGAATCCATCGCTGGTGGGAACTCAGCAAGATCCCCAATATGCTCGCGCGATCGCAGCTTTGGAAAACACCCGCCTTGCCCAACCCAATAAACCTCAACGGACCCGACCGATTAGCGTCCGTTAAGAGCAAAGGAAGTGAGGACTGAAGAGTGAGGACTGAGGGTTGAGGACTGAGGACTGAGGACTGAGGAAAAGAGGAAGAAGTAAGAAGAAACTGGAGAAAAATTGACTGCTTTTAAATATTTCTTTTCTTCTAGCCCAGTCCTCAATCCTCAGTCCTCAGTCCTTTTTTGTTGGTATTTTTGTTTCTTAACGGCAGCGCGAAGACCGCCTGTAATTCGAGCAACTTCTTGTGCCTGTGTTAAAAGCTGGTTGAATTCAGTCTGCTTGAGATAACCAATATCAAAGGCGACATAGAGTTGAGAACGAAGTTCGGCACAAGAAGATTTGGCGATAGAAAGAAACTGATGAAACTCTGCCCGACCACCTCGCTCGAAGCCTTCTGCAATATTAGACATTATGGAGACTGCTGCTCGTTGAATTTGCCTAGAAAGCCCAAAGTCTTTTGCAAAATCACCCTGTTGAGTGACTTGATAAATTGATTTTGTAAGGATTCTAGCTTTTTGCCAAGCAATCAAATCTTCAAATCGCTCTACTCTATCTTTCACTCGCCTATCCCCCTCTATTTCTCACTGACTCGCCTGTAAGACGCCTTCACTCCTGACTCTTGACTCCTGATTCCTGACTGTTCACTTCTCAGTCCTCAGCCCTCAGTCCTCAGTCCTAACTCTTCACTCCTCACTTTTCTGTAGCTGGCTAACTAAGTGAACGAGTTCTGGCAAAATTAGCTGTTGGATGGCAAGTTTAACGGCATTGGTAGAACCGGGGATGGAAAATACCAATTTGGTTTGATAGACACCGGCAACGGCGCGAGATGCGATCGCCCGCGAGCCAATTTCTTGATAACTGAGAAACCGGAACAATTCGCCAAATCCAGGCAAGATTTTTGAGAGCAAGCTTTCTAGAGCGTCGTAGGTGGTATCTCTCGGCGCGATGCCAGTGCCTCCATTGAAGATCAAAGCATCCAGATCCGGGCGTTGGGCGAGTGCTTGCAGCTGCGCCCGAATCTCCTCCGGTTCATCTTTGAGAATGGCGTACTCTGAGACCGCATGACCGGCATCTCGGAGTAACTGTTTAATCAATTGACCGCTTTTGTCGGTTTCGGGCGATCGCGTATCGCTAACTGTGATAACAGCGCAAGTCACTGTCATCCTCTCCGGGTCTGGGTGAGGCAGATTGGTCATGGGTAAGCTATTCCCTCAAGAGTTTTGAGTTTTTAAAAACGGGCTTTTCTGGGATACAGCAGATTGCAAGTTCATGAAGTACAGTAGCAGCAGTTTGTGAACCAGTTGCGTAGGTGTTTTGGATTGACTAAATCAAGTGCAGTAGCAAGCAAAGTATCAACCATTTT
>NZ_JAMPJZ010000113.1:0-13920 GCF_039961835.1 Trichocoleus sp. ST-U1 | reverse complement strand
TTTTTCAGGACGTTATCGCAATCGCAGGCAGAGATTTGGTTTGCGCTTAAACCTAATTGCTGGCTTGCTGAACTACGAACTGGCACATGCCTCCTGATTCATGCAGGAGGTCTAATGTCTTTGTACCTTTGAGGCGCATTCTGACTATGTTAGTTCGGTAGCGATCGCGCCGGATGGTAAAACCATTGTTAGTGGCAGTGGCGATATGAATATCAAAGTGTGGAATATTCTGACGGGTAAGTGCAGGGGCACCTTCGAGGGGCATTTAGGCTGGGTTGATTCTGTAGCAATAGCGCCAGATGGTAAGACTTTTGTCAGTGCTAGTAGGGACAACAACTTCTGTGGTAGAGGGGGCTTAACGAGTATCAACGTATGGGATATTCTGACGGGCAAGTGTCAGCGCAGCCTACAAATACTAGGAATATTCCCAGATGGTAAAACTTTGATTCATGGTCGTCAGTATAAAACCATCAAAGCGTTAGATAAAGAGACGAGGGAGTGCCTCCGCATGGTAAATAAGTTTTTATGGGATGTTTATTTCGTAGCAATAGCCCCGAACGATCAAACGATTGTTAGTAGCAATGATGACAACATCCTCAAAGTGTGGGATATCGAAGCAGGTAAGTGGAAGGGTTCGCTACAGGGGCATTCACGCCGAGTTTATTCCTTAGCAATAGCCCTGGATGGAAGGACGATTGTTAGTGGCAGTAAGGACAATACTATTAAAGTGTGGGATCTCGTGACGTGCGAGTGTAAGGGCACACTAGAGGGACATTCAGACTATGTTCTTTGCGTAGCAATAGCGACGGATGGTAAAACTATTGTCAGTGGCAGTAAAGACAACACCATCAAAGTGTGGGATCTTGAGACGTGCGAGTGCAGAGGTACGCTAGAGGGGCATTCAAACGCAGTGAGTTCCGTAGCAATAACCCCAGATGGAAGGACGATTGTTAGTGGCAGTTACGACAACACCATCAAAGTCTGGGGAATTCGATAAGGAAGTTTAAAGTATTCCCTGTTGAGGATGATTTGGGCAATTCAGGGATGCGTTCGTCGGGATTTGCCGACGCACCTTAAAGAATAAGCGATCGCTAACCCAAACTAGAAATAACGAATTCTACCTCTTATAGTTGCTCATTAAGGAGCAACTAATACAGTGACTCCTGTGGCAATCACAGGTAAAGAAATGGGAACTGGAGGCACAGTAGGAGTTGCTCCCACTGTCATTGTGCCCATATGCGCCACTGGACGCCCGCAAGCCAGAACGGTGACAGAACAAGGCATCGCGAGAGCGCCAGCAATTGACGGACCCGTGACAGCATCTCCCAGACAAGCGATAGGTCGCCCCATAACTAAAACGGTTGGTGCCCCCGGTCCGATAATGGGACTACCACTAGCGACATCGCCCAATACGGCTACTGGTAACATAAAACCTTCCTTAATCGTTAATCGAGAATGGCTAATTGTGTACCACGTTTCTATGGTTAGGCATTAGCCATTGGTCGCGATCGCAATTGCTTCTTGCCCGCTCCCCTCAATTGTTAACAATTCAGCCGAATCAGCGGTGCGGTCATACTCGCTGTGGCAGCTGCCATAATCGCCACCGCAGCACCTGCTTGCAGGTTCAACGCTGCGCCAGACTGTACGCTTACAGCAGCAGCCGACTGCGCCGACAAAGCACCGCCGGATTGTAGCGACAACGCCGCACCAGCTTTCATAGTGGCAGCACCCCCAGACTTCAAGTCTAAAACTCCGCCTGCTTGAGCGCTTAACTTGGCTGCGGTTTGAAGTTCTATGCCAGCAGGTGCGAGTTTTATACTACTAGGGCCTGATTGCAGCAGAATTTCCATTGGTGCTGAAATACTCACTTTTTGCACTGCCTGCATCGTGATGGTGTTGGTCATGTCATTCATCAGCAACTTCTGACCGCCAGTTGTTGTGATATCCAGCTTCTTATTGAGATCGTCGATGAGGATCTTATGACCGCCTTTGGTTTTAATTTCGATCTTCTTATTTTGATCGTCTAGGCGCACATAATGACCGTCAGTCGTTTTAATTTCCACAAACTTTTCGCTGTCATTCATGTGACATTTATGAGCGCCTATCGTCTCAATGTAGACACCAGCCTTGCTAGTATCTTTATCCTCTTCCACAAACTGTAATTTATGCCCGGTACGGGTTTTAAATGTCCGCAGGCGGACTTTGCCTTCACCTGAAATTGTATTATCCACATCTTCCGGCGGTGCATCTGTACCGTTCCAGACACCGCCAATGACGTAGGGGCGATGAATATCGCCGTGTTCAAAGGCAACCAATACCTCGTCATTGACCTCCGGCAGACAGTCAAACCCGCGATTTACACCAGCTCCGGCTCCCACCACTCTTGCCCAGTTACTTTCGTGTTCCTCTGTTAAAGTGGGAAACTTTACTCTCACTCGACCCCATTTTTTGGGATCTTTGTTATTCGTGACAATTCCTACTAACAATGTTTGCCCTGCTTGGAGATGGGTTCGGGGAGACAGGGTTGCCAGAAGATCGTCTCCCCGCAATCCACGCACGCTAAATTCGGTAGTGTAGAACCGTTCCTGATAAACGTGACGGGTTGTCGTGACGTAATACTTGCCGCTGTATTTGCCCATACTTGCCAAGTCCACGACCCGTCCCGGTCGAATTCGAGGATCGCCTTCAGCTTTGGCATCAGCGTAGACAAATTCCCCCGATAACTCGTTATACAAAGCTTGCGCGATCGCGTCTGATTCTTTCTGAGAAGAGACTGGCTGATCGACAACAATCATCTTGGGGGTACTGCTAAAGCTAGTGCTAGTTGCTTTGCCCTTGCCTTGTTTGGTATCGGTAATGACTTGTGTTGTTTGACTGCTTTTAGTAGATGCAATCACCTGTTTACTTTTATAATCCCAAGCTCTTACCTCAACAGAATCTACCTGTTCGGCACTTGTTACCCGAACTTGGAAACTATGTATTTCTTGTAACCACTTGAGAGCCAAAGAAGCACCCGCTACCGGCTTGCGGAAGTGCAGTTTCCCATCTTGCACAAACAACTCAAAACCGTTCCGGGCTGCCCGTTCTCGCAAGAATTCCATGTTGGTTTGATTTTCTTGGAAAATATAGCCAACGGGATCGCCAAAGCCATAAGGCCCGCCACTTTCGTCAATGGTGCCTGCTGTAATCCCCAATTCACCGATAATTTGCCGAACAATATCGGTGTCGGTCATGTTTTGGAAAGAGCGGTTGTAGCGTCCCCGATGTAGGCGATGAGAAACGTCATACCCGCGAATCACGACCGGAGCTTGAGAACCACTGGTAAAGTGGGTTTCAATTGCTGTAATCTCGCCATTCAGAATGTTGCCCTGCTGTGTATCGTCAAAATCAGCATCTTCTGTAGTGCTGGATTTAAAGCCAATCTGGACGGGTTTACCAATTGTTAATAAGTTTTCGTAGCGCCAAAGTTCATCTCCTTCGCGCCCCGGAAAGTAGTCGTTCCTGATGACTAAGGTAAACATGGCTGGGAGATGGAGGCTTTCTTCCACGGAGATTTGAAGAATATCTTCCATCAAACTCGCAGGAGCATCATCTCCATCAATTTTTATTTGAGGATAGGATATATACTTTGGCATTTGTAGGCAACACGTAAATGATTTTAGATTCTAAATTTTAGATTTTGGATGAAACCCTGACTGACAATTTTTTTCAAGTTTTTTATTTTTTGGTATTTGAACTATAGGGATCTTTTGCCTTGTTGCCTGCCAAATCTCGAATTTTCAGGCTAGATTTTGTAATCTCAAATCAGAACTGTGAGTTTAGTGGGGTAACAAAAAACGCTCCGCCAAAACTAAGATTTTTTAAAATTATCAGGCGTTTTGTTAGTCAAGCAAGGTAATCTACACGCGGATAATTTCTCAATCACCGAGAGGATATTTAAACCCATGCAGACGTTCATCCAAATTCAAAATTTAGAACGCAAGTTTCAGCTAGTTTAGAAGAAACTCTACGCCCTCGCCCATTCTCCAAAGGTCGAACTACAATTTTTTTCTAACCTTCTGGTTCAGCGCAATCCAACAAATGATGACAGCTCATGTAGCTTTTCGAGTCTTGCTGCCTCGACTTTCCCCGACGCGATTCACACTAGAAGGAGCTTCTGGAGAGCCTGGGGGGATAAGTACATCTACTTCGTGGAGGGTCAGGCTAGCTGAAGCGCGTACTGGAGTGCCATCAGGCAAAAACATGGTCAGTTCGTAGCTGAGTGATTGCACAAAGCAACGGAGGTATTCTTGGGCACCCCAAGTAAAGACATAGACGGGCGGGACATCTTGACCATCGGGAAATTCAACAGCTTTTTTTAGTTTGTTGATGTACCAGAGGACGCTGGTTCCTTCCTCATAGGTATCAAACAAAATCTCTGAGATAGTGAGTTTATAAGGATCTATACTTTGGAAGCTGACTTTCGGCAGTCCTCTAGCAGTACGTGCGCCTTGAGGGGCATTGATTTGAACACTCCGGCTGAAGGAAAGCTTGGTGGGGTTGAACATGAACTCAATCGTGTCCACACCCTGTGCTGGAACCTTTGGAATAAGTTTTGCTTTGACCAAACGAGTGGTTGACATATTATTCTCCTTAATAATGGCAGTGACTTTACCAGGGCAGGCGTCCAGAATAGTTATTTCCTCGACGCTCTCGCTCTATTTCCAACCGTTGCCGGATAAAACTATAGACTTCACGAGCTAGAAGCTCTAAGTTGTCGGTGGCTTCTTCACTAGAGAAATTATCAACGGTAGATACGCTTTGATCGATTGCTCCTACTTGGCTATCAGCGTCCCCCATTAACTGTATAAGAGCTTCCATTCCAGAGGCTGATGTGCGACGCGAGGGCATGGAATATGTCTGAATAACATTGCCAAAACTATTATTTTGTGGGGAATTCATCATGGGCTGGGAAATATTTGATTGGGAGCTGTTGTAGTCGGATGCTTTGGAAACTATCGGTTTTTGCGGTGCATCCCACGTTCTCTGTTCTGAGAGAGGTTGTACAACGATTGATTCGCTTGCTCTAGGTGTATTTTCCCCTATTAATTCAGAAATGCTTGACCAAGATGTTGGTATCTCTCTGGTGTTCGTAGAACTGTTTAAGGAAGGTAGAGTTTCAGGGGAAGAGGAAAAGGAAGAAGGTGCCATTTGCACTTGTTCTACACTGCTTGAAAATGCTGTAGCTTCTTGGTTATTCTGCCCTGAATCTTCTGGCATTCTCTGGATAGGAATAGGCGGCTCCGAAGCAGACGAGAAGTTTGAGGAGAGCGGTGCAAGAAAGGATTCCTCAACCTTATTGCTGCCCATGTCTGGAAATGGGGAAGCGAGAAGACTGGATTGTTGAGCTAGAGGGCTGAGAATGGATAGATTAGTCAGCACTTGAGGCAATTGAGGCAGTTCTTCGCTCTCGTCAAGCGACTCTGTTTCCACCAAAGGTTGTATAACGGTGGGTTCTGTAATTTGTGTGCTTTGAGGCACCTCTACAGGGGGATTGGCAAAGGATGTAGAAGCGATCGCGTCTGGTGCCAAGCCAGCCAAATTTTCACGTGCTGGTACGGTTTCTAATTTCGGTTGAATGAGTGTAGCGTCTGGCGTTGTTGTACTTTCAGGTACTTCTATGGAATCGGTGAAAGCGATCGCGTCTGGTGCCAATCCAGCCAAATTTCCACTTACTGGTTCGGGTTCTAATTTCGATTGAATGATTGTAGCGTCTGGCGTTGTTGTACTTTCAGGTACTTGTCTGGAATCGGTGGAAGCGATCGCTTCTGGTGCTAACCCAGTCACCTTTTCACTTACTGGTTCAGGTTCTAATTTCGGTTGAAGGACTGTAGCGTCTGGCGTTGTTGTACTTTCAGGTACTTGTCTGGAATCGGTGGAAGCGATCTCTTTTGGTGCTAACCGAGTCAAATCTTCACTTGCCGATACGGTTTCTAATTTCGGTTGAATGACTGTATCGCCTATAATCGGCGTACTTTCGGGCGTCTGTAGAGGAGAGTCGGTTGATTGAGTAGGTGAAAGCGCCAAGTTGAACGCTTCAGGCTTTTTTACCGATGATTCTATTGGGAGTGGTAATTCAGCGATGGGTGCCAAGAATTCTGGCAACACTTCTCCCTTTGTTTGTATAGATAACTCCCCAATCGGTTGTATTAGCGTGGATTCTGTAGGCGTCGTTTCTTCGCGTACAGATTTTGGAGCGATCGCAGAGGTAGGAATCGGGGGAGACGAGCTTACCTGCGATGGAAATTCAGCCCTTAACTGTACCGCAGGCTCAAATGGTTCCAGAACATCTGACACTGGTGATGTTGAGTCAGACGGCTGTGAATTTAAGCTGGCTTGTACAAGGGTTGATATGTTAGGTGTGGTTTCAGGTGGCGCAGTAGCTGGTGTGGAAAGCGAGGGTGCGGGGGCGAAGTTGTCAGTTACTTCTGAAGAGAAATTTTCCTCCATCCTTTGTACCAGTGGGGGTTCACCTGGTTCTGTGGCTGTTGAAAGCGCTGGTGCCTTTTGAACTAGGGATTCTACCTTTGTTACAGGCGCTGTGCTGTCCGAGCGGTCAACTGTTATATTCTCAGAAGCGATCGCTGGCATTTCAACTGATTCCGCCTCTGTCATCCCAGAAAATGACATTGGTGACTCAATCGATTCCGTAACCTTCGATAACGTAGTTTCTGTGTGGTTTGCTGCTTTTGTTTCCGACAGAGGTTGTACAACAACTCGATCTGTAGTGACTTCTGGCACAGTCTTGGAAGTGGTCAAATTAGAGACTGCGGCTAAGTTTTCGTTTACTGCTGAAGTAAGTTCTAACTCTGTCTCTGGTGGCACCGATGCCGCTTGCGGTGCAGTTAACGGAGGCATTTGTACCTTTTGAACTTGCAGTTCAGCTTGTAACAGCGGTTGTTCTACGGTTGGTGCGATGGCGGCTGTATCTGGCTGCACAGATGAAGGCATAGTGGGTGAGGACGAATCAGCCAGAGGGTTTTTCACCTGAGTCATCTGTTCTGGCGCTGGTGCTGTAATAGATGACGTGAATTCCTCAACCGCTGGTGCCCTTTGAACTTGTGGTTCTGTATGCGAAAGGGTTTGTCCCAAAGTTGGTTGGCTATCAATGGGATCTCGCTGGCTAGCAATGGTGTCTCGGGGTGCTGATGCTACATTTGGTGCTATTTGTTCGTTAATTGCTGGTGCTTTTTGAACTTGTGGTTCTGTATCCAAAAAGGCTTGTCCTAACCTTGCTTCGGTTGCGGCTGTCTTAGTTGGCACCGATGAAGGTGTGGTTGAAGAGGGTAAACTGATCTTGTTGCTTCTTTCAGTTCCTAGTGCTGCATCTGGTTCCGTGGCAACCTCAATCGCCACTGTCCTTTGAATTATGCTGGCTGAGGGTGAACTAGCGATCGCATTGCTTCTCTCAGTTGCTGGTGCTTCAATGGGTGCCGTGATAGCGTCAATTGTTGGTGCCCTTTGAATTGTCCTGGGTGAGGGCGAACTAGCAATTTCATTGCTTATCTCAGAAGTTTGTGCTGCGATAAGTGTTGTTGGTTCGTTAATTTCTGCTGTCCGTTGAATTGAGCTGGGTGAGGGCGAACTAGCAATTTCATTGCTTATTTCAGTTCCGGCTGCTTCAAGGGGTGCCGTGATAGTCTCAATCGCTTCTGTCCGTTGAATTGTGCTGGAAGAGGGCGAATTAGCGATCTCATTGCTTATTTCAGTTGTTGGTGTTACACCCGGTGTGGAAGCCTCAATTGCTGGTGCCCTTTGAATTATGCTGGCTGAGGGCGAATTAGCGCTCTCATTACTTATTTCAGTTGCTGGTGTTGAATCTGACGCCGTGGAAGCCTCAAGCGCTGCTGTCCGTTGAATTGTTCTGGCTGAGGGCGAACTAGCGATGGCATTGCTTATTTCAGTACCTGTTGCTTCAAGGGGTATTGTGCTGGCTGAGGGCGAATTAGCGATGGCATTGCTTCTCTCAGTTGTTGGTGTTACATCCGGTGTGGAAGCCTCAATTTCTGCTGTCCGTTGAATTGGGCTGGATGAGGGCGAATTAGCGCTCTGATTGCTTATTTCAGTTGTTGGTGTTACACCCGGTGTGGAAGCCTCAATTGCTGCTGCCCTTTGAATTGTGCTAGCTGAGGGCGAATTAGCAATTTCATTGCTTATTTCGATTCCTGCTGCTTCAAGGGGTGCCGTGAGAGCATCTATTGGTGGCTGAATTGTGTTGGGTGAGGGCGAACTAGCGCTCTCATTGCTTATTTCAGTTCTTGGTGCTGCAATGGTTGCTGGTGTTGAATCTGGTGCCGTGGAAGCCTCAATCGCTACTGCCCTTTGAATTGTGCTGGGTGAGGGCGAACTAGCGATCGCATTGCTTATTTCAGTGCCTAGTGATTCAATAGGTGTCGTTTGTTCGTCAATTGCTGGTGCCTTTTGAATTGTGCTGGAAAAGGGCGAACTAGCGATCGCATTGCTTATTTCAGTGCCTGCTGCTTCAACGGGTGCCGTGAGAGCATCTATTGATGGCTCAATTGTGCTGGGTGAGGGCGAACTAGCGCTATCGTTACTTCTCTCAGTTGTTGGTGTTACACCCGGTGTGGAAGCTTCAATCGGTGCTGCCCTTTGAATTGTGCTGGGTGAGGGCGAACTAACAATCGCATTGCTTATTTCAATTCCTGCTGCTTCAAGAGGTGCCGTGAGAGCAGCTATTGGTGGCTCAATTGTGCTGGGTGAGGGCGAACTAGCGATCGCATTGCTTATCTCAGTTGCTGCTGCTGCAATGGGTGTCCTGATAGGACCAATCCCTACTGCTTTAGCTGGTGGTTCGGTAGCTAAAACGGGTTGCACTAATGTTGGATCGGTTGCCCGCATATCTGGCAAAGCAGCCTCTGCCGAGATCGGTGCCGTGTCAACATCGACCGATTCACTTGATTTTGAGCCTTGGGATTCTGCAAAAAAGGGTGAATTCTTGAAAGGATTATCTGGCGGAAATTCATCCGCCACTTCCTCAGATAAAAAACCGGAAGGATTGAAAACGGTAATCGATCTTGCTCCCAGCGGGTGCAAAAATTTAGGATTTAGTAAGTTCTGCCCTAACGGATTAGGTGGAAGCAAGGGGTTTTTGATACCAAGGGGTTCCTGGGGTATCGTTTCTCCATCGGGAAAATTGTTCCTTGGTTCTGTGCCCTCATGTTCCGCCATATTTTTGTTGTGTTAATTTCTAGGCAAAGTATCCCAAACTATCGCGTCCACCGGAAATTGAAGAGCCGCCATTGCGTGACTTATCAACCTGTAAACTCTCGTATGAAAGTGTTAACTCTTCAATTGCCACTGCATTGGAATCCGCGCTTAATGAGGCTGACTTCCAGGCAACAGGGACGGCACCAATTAGTGTCCAACACTGCATTGTTTCTCCTGCTGGGTTGAATACCAAAATATTAATGTTACGACGTTCTTTTTTCGGTAGATTATTGCCTTGATTACGCCCAACATCGCTTAATATTTTACTAATCCAATCCCAAAAAACTAAATCATTAGTGATACCCCGCTTGAGGGTCACATCTGAAAATTCTGCCTGACCTAGAAAAATTCTCTGTTGATCGTTGACACCGCCTTCATAGTGTTTTTGAGCCTTGATCGTCACGCCCAAGCCTTGGCACTCGGTGAAACAGGCAGTAATATTACTTTGAATTTCTACATAAAAACGATTGGCAGTAACGTAGTTTAGTTCGCGGACGCTAGTGCCATTTTTGTTCTGTCCATTATTGCGACTTGACGCAGACGACTGTGCTGGTGGCAGTGGGGCGGGCATCAGAAGTATCCTCCGTAGTTTCTACTGCGTTCCCTTTGACGACGTAAATCTTCAAGCATCAATTCATAAACGCGATCGCTCAATTGCCTCAGCAATAAAGGATCGCGCAGAACTTTAGCGGCTGTCTTCGATACCGCAGTTTGGTTATCTTTATCGTTACTGGGAACTAAACCCGGTGCTGCGTACCCAGCCGGACGAGTGCTACTCCCAATGGGTTGTAGATAAGATTGTGTCCCCAGATTGGCGATCGCGCCGGAAACCGCTTGTTGGGAAGAATACCTGTTCATAAAAAAACCAAAACTTCCTGTTATTTTAGGGCACCCGTTTTTGGCTGATTGCTAGACAAAGGTCTAAATTCAGCTAATAGCTATTCGCCATTAACCTCTAGGGATCTAATCCACTCTAATCCAGCAGGTAATTATCTAAAAACTATTCTAGCGGTTGTAACGGCACCAGTCCGGCTTTGCTCAGCAATCGCTGTGCCTCAAGAGTTCTCAGCAGCTCGGCGAATTTTTGACCGGCAGGGATACGGCGGTTATCTCCAGAATAAATAACCGTTATCGGATATGCCAAGGGGTAGGTGCTATTTTTGAAAAATTCTATATTAGGATGATAACTTCCTTTATCATCACAGAGGTCTGTTGTTGGCTCTACAGGCTTCCCATTATCTTGAATTAACGCCTGGATTGCTGGTTTATTTCCGTCTTTTAAAGCTAAGGGATAAGCCGAACATTGACCGAAAACTTTGCTGATTGTGCCAAAGGCAATTCCTCCAACCTCATCATCCTCAAAATCCCGAATCACCTGTCGTAGAGTCTCGAAGGTTGACAGAGGCTTAATTTCTGGCTCGAAAGAGTTTTTAAACAAAGGAGGTGGTTGCTCGCTCTTTTGAATTAATTTTCTAAATAGAGCAATTTTTTGCTCATCTTTAAGAACTCGTTGCTCAAATATTCGTACCGCCTCAGTTTCTTTCGGAATATAGAGTTTTACAGGTAAATCAGGCCCTCCTAAAACTTGCCAATTAGTAATTTCGCCAGTGTAAAGCTGACGCAATTGCTCAAAAGTAATTTGACCCTTGAGAGACTGAGGAAGGCTTTTCTCTCGTTTGGCGTAGCTGAAGGCAACAAACACGACCAGCCCATCGTAGGCAACTGGTTTATACTTCAATTCGCTGGTCAAATCACTCACCAAGCTAGAAATCGCAAAGTCTACTTGCTGCGAACTGACTTTCGCGATCGCTTCCTCTCCGGAAGGCTCAGCTTGATAATTCAACTCTAATTTTGGCTGACGTTCTCTGAGCTTGTCTTCTAAAGTTTTATTCTTTGAGATGAGATTGGCGTGGCGCAGGATATAGCTCCATGTTCCGTCTTTTTCTGCTGTGTAAGTAAACTTACCCGCAGGAATACCAGGGATTTCCTTGATGCAACAAACCAGAAAATCATCATCGGCGGCACGATTACCCGCTTGGGACTTCGGAATCAAAAACCAGATGAGTATTCCCAACAAAGTCACTCCCAAAGCACCCAACAGCAACCAGGGAAGACGGCGCAGCTTGGTTTTTTGCTCTTCTAGCGGCACTGTGTCTACAACTACTAGATCGACTGGTTTCTCTGGCGGCAACTTCAACAGTGCTTGTCGTGCTTCCTCAGCACTCTCAAAACTGACATCTAGCCCTAAAAGGCGAAAAATGAACATTTTGAGGTGAGGTTCCACCACAGGCCATTGCTGCTCATCCTTGGGGTCGAGCAGTTGACCGGAAACGGGGTCAGTAGAGCGTCCTACTAATAGGTAAAAAGCCACGTATCCCAAAGCGATTAAGTCTTGGGTAACTGTAGGGATAATGGTTTGGGCAGTTGGCAGGTCGAACAGACGTTCCCAAAGCGCCAAATCGCATACATGGATAAAAAATTTCTGGTCGTCTGTCACCATCAGCAGACTATCCAAACTAATATTGCCGTGAGCGATTCCCTGCTGCACCTGACCGGAGGGCAGACTGAACTTTTGACCGTGGAGAAACTCCAGGGTTTGCAGGACTTGGTTGAGAACTTGGCGCACTTGCCGACTGGTCATCGCACCATTGGCGGCAAGGCAGGCGTTTAGAGTTGGATGGGTATCTAAATTGCTCGTGGTAACAAGATAGCAGCGTTCCTGGATCGGGTCAGAAATAGCGTCCCAAGGGTGACGCAAGCGAACATCTTGGACTCTTCCATCTGCTAGACTCAAACCGGCTGCTAACTCGAAGGTTTGCTGACGCAGGCGGGTTTCTTCCTCGTTAAAACAACGGTCGGGAAGCAGGTACTCTTTAATCACAACAGGCTGCTGATCGGCAACCTGAATTCCCTTATACAGTCGCCCCATTCCCCGGCGTCCCAACAAGCCTTCGATCCGATATCTTCCCCGACGCCCCCGGATCTCACTTTTCTCGGCTAAGGTAGCTGGGAAACTACATTCTGAGCAATATTTGGCGGTTGGATCTTGCTGAACTGTTTGTAGCGGTAAGGTACAGCTTAAGGCTTCACTATACTTGCAACGGTACTGTCTGTAGAGGTGGTCAACTCCCTGAACCTGCGGGGTAAATTGAGGCGGCGGTACTTCTGTTAGGTCTGATGGAGTCGTTGGTTCTTCTAGCGTTAGCGGATCGAGTTCGGTTTTGATTTCATCAACGACAGGCGCAATCCATTGGTATTGACTCAACCAACCGTATTGGTGGAGTCTGAAATGGGGGGGGTTCCGCCTTAGATACTCCCTCAGAACAATTTTGGGAATGTTTGTCAGTGCCACCGAAAATTCTCCGGATAAGCGATAGGTGGATGGTAAGTTAACATTGATTTAACGTACTGGGAATATAGAGTGATGGCAAAAGAGGAAGTAATAAAACTTTTTAGAGCTGTTCAAACTGACTCCGGCTTACGAGAAAAGCTCAACTCTGCACCCGACTTGGAAACATTAGTCAAAATGGCTGAAGAATGTGGTTATTACTTTACAGTTGAAGAATGGAAAGATACAACCGGATTTAAGGTAGAAGAGTTGGAAGGGGAATTGTCAGAAATCCCTGGTTTATAAGTTTAATCAGCTGTAAAGAATAATTAGCGCGATAGCGTACAGCCCTTTGGGCATGAAAACAGCGAAGCGAGGCGTTAGCCTAGCGCCGACCTGTCGGTTCGCTTTCTTATTTCACACCCAGCCTTTCACTTCAGCATCGGTGAGAGGTCTTTCCAGTTTGACATATTCGCTTTTTGCTGCTTGCAAAATGTGTTGCATCCCGACCGGCTCATTGGCATCTGCGGCGATAAAGGCTGCATTGAGGGCAATATTGCGAATGTTTCCCCCGGCGACGTTTAGCCGTGCTAGCTTCACAGGATCTAGCCCTTCAGTCGGTGTTTTTCTGGGGAAGATGCGCTGCCAAATTTCAGCTCTTTGGGTGGCATCAGGGAAGGGAAACTGAACGATAAAACGAATCCGGCGCAGAAATGCCTGATCGAGAGAACCTTTTAAATTAGTCGTCAAAATCGCTAAGCCTCGGTAAGCTTCCATGCGTTGTAACAGGTAGGCAACTTCAATATTGGCATGGCGATCGTGGCTGTCTTTCACTTCAGAACGCTTGCCAAACAGGGCGTCAGCTTCGTCAAACAGCAGAATTGCTCCCCCAGCTTCTGCGGCATCAAATACGCGCCGTAGGTTCTTTTCTGTCTCCCCAATATACTTACTGATGACAGAACTCAGGTCGATGCGATAAAGGTCTAGCTGCAATTCTCCAGCCAGTACATCTGCTGCCATTGTTTTGCCAGTGCCGCTGCCTCCGGCAAATAAGGCGCTAATGCCCAAGCCGCGTCCGCTGCCGCCAAATCCCCAGTTTTCGTATACTTTGGCACGTTGCCGAACGTGAGCGGCAATGTCGCGCAACACCTGTCGCTGTGCCTCTGGCAATACCAGCTCATCCCAACTGGCTCCTGGGATAATGGGTTGAGCCAGGTCGTTGAGTCTCTGGCGAGCTTGTGAACGGCAGGTATCCCACAAGAGGGTGCTGAGCGTTTCTTGAGGACTGAGGGGTGAGGACTGAGGGATGAGGACTGAGGACTGAG
>NZ_JAMPJZ010000112.1:0-14396 GCF_039961835.1 Trichocoleus sp. ST-U1 | reverse complement strand
AACAATGGACAGGGCAATACAGAACGCACTCCACTCCAGAATGGTGTGCAGAAAGCTTCCGGAAAGCGTGTACTGCATCGCTTCGACAAATGTGCGGGGAGACATTCCCACAGCAGCTGGCACCTCGAAGGGATGCTTCGGTGAGGCAAAATCCACTCCCAACAAATTCAGCAAGCTAGGCAGCACACAGATCGCTACCACTACCCAAATCAATTGAAAAGGAATCCTCATTGTTTCCATAGCATTTTTCCCAATCCCCCTATTTCAAGATGCCACTAAAGCTTAGCCACAAGTACAGAGGCAGTCATTTCTGACTCTACTAGCGTGGCTTTTAGCCTTCTGCCATTGCCAGAGGTCAGTAAGCTGATATGCGCGATCGCTAATTGAGTAAATAAAAATACACCTTATGGCAGTTCTACGTAACTAAACGTAACTATATTCTGGGATACGTTAATGCGACTTCGCCATCAGGCGAAAAATACTCTTAACAGCGAGGCTAATTAAAGGTGAGAATTGGCGCTTGTTACTTGGGCAACGGAAATTGTGAATTTACCGTTTGGGCACCCACTCTTCATACAGTAGCCGTACAAATTGTTTCTCCTGAAGAACGCCTTCTCACAATGCAACAGGATGAAGAAGGTTACTGGAAAGTTAAAGCTTCAGGCATTGAACCAGGAACGCTTTACTACTACAAACTCGAAGGAACAACTGATAGACCAGACCCAGCTTCAAAATACCAACCGAAGGGGGTACACGCCCCTTCTCAAGTCATCGATCCTAGCACTTTTGCCTGGAACGATACTAATTGGTCTGGCATTCCCTTAGATGAAACTATTATCTATGAATTACACGTTGGCACCTTCACTCCAGAAGGCACCTTTGAGGCAATAATTCCCCGACTTGCTGAATTAAGCGAGTTAGGGATTAATGCCATTGAAATTATGCCAGTTGCTCAATTTCCCGGTGAGAGAAACTGGGGATATGATGGGGTGTTTCCCTTTGCCGTGCAGAATTCCTATGGTGGCCCTGAAGGATTAAAAAAACTCGTTGATGCTTGTCACCAACACGGTATCTCAGTCATTCTCGATGTCGTCTACAATCACCTAGGTCCTGAAGGAAATTACTTCCGAGATTTTGCTCCCTACTTCACTACCAAATATCGCGGTGATTGGGGAGAGGCGATGAATTTTGATGACAAATACAGCGATGGCGTCCGTAACTTTTGTTTAGAAAACGCTCTTTACTGGCTCCAAGAATATCACATAGACGGTCTAAGATTAGATGCCATTCAGGGCATTTTTGAGATGGGTGCTAGACCCTTATTACAGGAAATGGCAGACCAAGTTGCTAATTTTTCCCAGCAACAAGGTAGAAAATTTTATCTGATAGCCGAAAGCGATTTGAACGATGTCCGAGTCATTCGACCCAAAGAAGTGGGCGGCTATGGAATAGATGCACAGTGGAATGACGATTTTCACCACGCATTGCATACCTTACTCACCGGAGAGAACGATAGGTATTACGAGGATTTTGGAAAGGTTGAACAACTCGAAAAATCTTTCAAAGAAGGCTTTATTTACTCCGGACAATACGCTTCTCATAGAAAGCGCCGTCATGGTAGTTCTTCCAAAGACGAACCAGGATATCGATTTATTGTTTTTACCCAGACTCACGACCAAATTGGTAATCGCGTCCTGGCAGAAAGGTTATCTCAGCTTGTTTCCTTAGAAGGGCTGAAAGTAGCTGCGGCTGCTATTTTTCTATCTCCCTTTGTTCCCTTCCTTTTCATGGGTGAAGAATATGGTGAGGAAGCGCCTTTCTTCTATTTTATCAGTCATTCAGATAAGGATTTGATTGAAGCAATTCGCAAGAGTAAAGAAGAAGAATTCAAAGTATTTGTGGGGCGAGGCGAAATGCAAGATCCCCAAAGTCCTGAAACCTTCCAGAAGTGTCAGATTAACTGGGAAAAACGAAAAGAAGGAAAACACAAAGCTCTTTGGGAATTTTATCAGCAACTTATACATCTACGCCGAACAATTCCTGCTTTGAAGAAACCAGACAAAAACACCCTAGAAGCGTCCAGCATTGAAGCCGATAAAATCTTATTCCTTCGGCGTTGGAGTGAAGCTAGTCAGATATACTCCATTATGAACTTCAATCAAAAAGAGGTCACTTTTACAGCTAATCTACCAAGTGGCAACTGGCAAAAGATTTTAGACTCTTCCGATACTCAGTGGATGGGTTCTGGTTCCACTTTACCGGAAAAACTCACGCCAAACCAAGAATTGACCATCAAACCACAGAGTATTGTTCTCTACGAGATAGCAGGATAATAGACGAGGCAGAGCCTTCCAATCCTAATTATCAAACTGATGATAACGAGACGATTGAGGCTTTGCTTCGCCAGTCGTCACTGTAGAGCAAGCACTGTTCACCTGACAAAATTAGAAAAATCATTGAGGAATTAAAATTACATCATGCGGATTCCAGCAGCTACTTACCGAATTCAATTTAATGCAGATTTTCCCTTTGATTCAGCCAAGAAAATTATTGCTTATCTCGCTGAATTAGGAATTTCCGATCTTTACGCTTCGCCCATTTTTAAAGCAAGAGAAGGTAGCACTCATGGCTACGATGTTGTTGATCCCACACAACTGAATCCCGAACTAGGAACACCGGAAAAATTTGAAGCATTGGTGAATGAAATCAAGAATTACGACATGGGATGGGTACAGGATATTGTTCCCAACCACATGGCTTATGATAGCCAAAATCAGTTCTTGATGGACATCCTCGAAAATGGACCAAATTCCGAGTATTTCGATTACTTCGATATTGACTGGAATCATCCTTATGAAAACCTGAGAGAGCGCGTTCTTGCCCCAATGTTGGGTAATTTTTATGGAGATTGTTTGGAAAATGCCGAAATTCAACTCCAGTACGATCAAAGCGGGCTGAGTGTTAACTACTTTAGCTTAAAACTTCCTGTAAAAATAGAATCTTATGCCCCGTTTATTACTCATAACTTAGGGAAACTAGCTAAATCTCTGGGAAGAAATCATCCAGATTTTGTTAAATTACTAGGGATTCTTTACCTGCTTAAAAACACGCTAGTAGAACCAAAAGGTAAAGAACGATATGACCAGATAGCCTTTGTAAAAGGACTTTTGGGGGAACTTTATACCCAAAATCCAGAGGTTCAGGAGTTTATCGATAGCAACATAGAGTTTTTTAATGGGGAGAAGGGCAATCCAGAAAGTTTTAATTCTCTTGATAGGTTGCTTTCAGAACAGTTCTATCGCCTTTCGTTTTGGAAAGTGGGTGCTGAAGAACTGAATTATAGAAGATTTTTCACCGTCAACGAATTAATTTCTGTCAAAGTCGAAGAAATCAAGGTTTTTCATAAAACTCATAATTTTATAAGTCAGTTGGTTGAGTCTGGAACAATCACAGGACTCCGAATCGACCATATTGACGGACTCTACGATCCAAGTGAATATTTGCAACGGCTGAGAAACAAAGCTGGAGATGTCTATATTACGGTTGAAAAAATTCTGGAACATAAAGAAGATTTACCGGCTTACTGGCCTATAGAGGGAACCAGCGGCTATGACTTCTTAAACTATGTTAACGGTATTTTCTGCCGAACTGAGAGCGAGGAACGGTTTACTGAGATTTACTCTAGACTGACAGGTTTAAATACCCCCTACGAGCAGCTTTTTATGGATAAAAAAAGGCTGATTGTAGAGAAAAATATGGCGGGAGATGTAGATAATTTAGCCCATCTTTTGAAACGAGTATCGGGGCATTCTAGAGTAGGAATCGATTTTACTCAGCATGGTCTGCAAAGAGCATTGGCTGAGATTCTGATACTGTTTCCCGTTTATCGAACTTATATCAATCAAGAGGGATTAAGAGAATCGGATCGCTTCTATGTGAAGGAAGTCATTGAAAAAGCTAGAGAGCAAGTGCCGTTGCTTTTGAAGGAACTGAACTACATTGAAAAACTCTTGTTGCTAGAAGAGGAGGACTCTTTAAAGGCAGAACAAAGAGAAGTACAGCGTCACTTCGTGATGAGACTTCAGCAGTTGACTGGCCCATTGATGGCGAAAGGAATTGAGGATACGCTTTTATATGTTTACAACCGACTTTTATCCCTGAATGAAGTGGGTGGAAATCCGAGCCAATTTGGGGTTAGCGTTGCAGATTTTCACGAGTTCAACCAAAAGCAGCATGAGCGTTGGCCTCATAAAATGAATGCCACGGCAACCCATGATACCAAGCGTGGGGAAGATGTCAGAGCTAGAATAAATGTGCTTTCAGAAATTCCCGATGAGTGGGAAGAACAGGTAAAAACTTGGAGTAAAATTAACGACTCTAAAAAACGCCGCATGAAGGGTCGGGTTTTTCCTCAAAAGAATGATGAATATTTCTTTTACCAAACGCTGGTTGGTGCTTTTCCGTTTGCTGAAAGCGAGCGATCGCACTTTGTAGAGCGCGTGAAAGAATATGTAGTGAAAGCGGTTCGAGAGGCTAAGGTTCACACCGCTTGGCTCAGACCGGATACTGATTATGAAGATGGCTTTATTGCTTTTATTGAAGAAGTCCTGAAGCCTTCCACGGATAATCAATTTCTCCAGGAATTTCTGCCTTTCCAGAAGCGGGTAGCTCATTATGGGATTTTTAATTCTCTCTCCCAAACTTTGCTAAAAATTACCGCTTCTGGTGTACCTGATTTTTATCAAGGAACGGAGTTATGGGAGCTGAGTTTAGTAGACCCGGATAATCGGCGTCCAGTGGATTTTGAGCAGCGGCTAGCATTCCTTAAAGAGATTAAAGAGAAAGCGAAGGCAGATGTTCTGAAGCTGATCGATGAGCTATTTACGAGTAAGGAGGATGGAAGAATTAAGCTTTTCTTGATAGCTAGGGTTTTAGAGGCAAGAAAACAAAATTTGGCAGTTTTCCAAAAAGGAGATTACGTACCCCTAGAAGTGGATGGGAAGTTTCAGGATCGGATTGTTGCTTTTGCCAGAAGTTATGAAAATCGGGTGGCAATTACAATTATCCCGCGATTGCTGACGAACGTTGTCCAAGAAGGAGAATATCCTTTGGGCGAAGTATGGGGTGATACCCAGTTGAAGCTACCGCAGGGAATGCCATCTGCAATGAAAGATGCAATTACTTCTCAGTCCCTGATCGCGAATGGCACGGTGTTGATTGCGGACGCCTTAAAACACTTTCCGGTCGCTTTATTAATTAGCGAAAGCGATCGCTAATACCAATTCCCCTTTGTCATACTGGACATCAGATACTGTTGCCCCCCATCGATCGGGGGGCAACAGACAGATTTATTACAAATACTAAGGAAAAATCGTGATTAATCAATCATTACCTCAAACCGAATTGTTTCCCTCCCTAGAACAGATTCAGGCAGTAAAAGCCTACATTAAAAAAACTTGGAAAACGCTCTATCGCTCTCACGAGCATATTTTGGATGCTGCCCGCGACCCAAAAATTGGTCATATTCCCGGTAAAGGTTGGCCTATCTATGTCTCGCAATCAGAAGATCGAGCGCTCATTGAGGCATCTTTGCGGGAAGTTTTGAGCAACGAAGAATTTAATCAAATTGAAATTCGCACGTTACCGGCAGAAGTCGATCAAATTGAAGATCACGGGTTGCTCTATTTACCTCATGCCTATGTGGTTCCGGGCGGTCGTTTTAATGAGATGTACGGCTGGGATAGCTATTTCATTCAGTTAGGATTGTTGCGAGATGGAGAAATAGAATTAGCCAAAAGTTTGGTAGAACAGCTAATTTATGAAATTGAGCATTACGGCACGATTTTGAATTCCAATCGTACCTATATGCTGACGCGATCGCAACCTCCCGTCCTTACGCCGATGATTTTGGCTCTCTTCCAGCACACGCAGGATCGGGACTGGCTGCAATCAGTACTGCCAACTGTTGAACGTTTTTACTACTATTGGACATTACCCCCCCACCTGAATCAAGCAACCGGACTTTCGCGCTATTTTGCATTAGGTGAAGGTCCAGCGCCGGAAGTGTTAATTTCTGAGCGGGATGAAGAAGGGAGAACTCATTATGATCGGGTACGGGAATATTATCGAACTTTTGCAGTTGAAGCTTACGATGTCAACTTGTATTATGACCGCCAGAGCGATCGCTTAACTGATTTATTTTACAAAGGCGATCGTTCCATGCGAGAATCTGGGTTTGACATCAGCAACCGTTTTGGCCCATTTAGTGTAGATATTATTCACTATGCGCCTGTTTGCTTGAATGTTTTGCTTTATAAAACAGAGCAAGATACCGCCCAGATAAACGATATTTTGGGATATGAAGAAATTGCTCATCAGTGGCGCGATCGCGCTCGCAACCGCCACAAATTAATTGACCGATTTCTTTGGGATGAAGAAGCTGGACTTTACTTTGATTACAACTTCCATACTGGCAAGCGTCGCCCCTATGAATTTGCCACCACATTCTATCCTTTGTGGGCTGGAATTGCATCTGAAGAACAAGCCAAAAGAGTGGTTGAAAATTTACCCGAATTTGAGGCACCGGGAGGATTACTCACTAGCACTCATGTAACCGGAAATCAATGGGATGCTCCCTTTGGTTGGGCACCTTTACAGTTAATTGCAGTTCAAGGACTTCATCGCTATGGTTATCACCAAGACGCCGATCGTTTAGCAAAAAAGTTTATATCTCTGCTAGTGCAAGAGTTTGAAAGATACGGAACGCTGGTAGAAAAATATGACGTTTGTAATTGCTCCGCCAATGTTTCCCATGAAATTCTCTTTGGCTACAGTTCCAACGAAATCGGCTTTGGTTGGACAAACGGAGTCTTCCTCGAACTGTTATCAACCTTAGAATAACTGAAAATTTATAACGCAGAGTTAGTAAAAGGAAATCACCAAGGTATACAAAGTTAAATATTCCTTCGCGTACCTTTGGGATTTCCTTAGCGTACCTTTGCGTTTAAATGCTTAAGATTCCCGTCCTGTTGCCCATCTATCGCGCCATTTTACTGTCCCTTCCGTGGCAATAACCCAGCGGCGACCGACAGTATTTTCGCGCAAGGGTGCCTGACCTTCACGCCACAGTGCATACTTGTAAGTAATTAACTTTCCAGCACTTTCATCAAAGGGAATTTCCCCAAACCAAGTATTAGTATTGATGAATTCTAGCGGATACGCCTTAGAGATATCCCAATTGCCTAACTCCGGACAATCTCCGATTACCACAACAGTTTCACCCGGCTGTGTCTGCACTCCATTAAGTTGTACCCGCACAATCGTTTGCCCCTTGATGCGTTCCCCAACATGACTGATGACAATTACATCCCGCGCGTCTAGTTCCAAGTCTTGCAACTTTCCGTCTGTAACTTCAAACTTGCGCCGCATTAAAATATCGGTATGTTCGCCGTCTGGTAACTCCGTATCAATTGCTTCCAACTTAACAGCTTCCCCTCGATTCATCGCTACAAACAAAACAGAATCGCGGTAACGGCGTACATAACAATAAACGTCAGGCGTTAGATATTTTTGCCATTGACTCCCCATCGATACAGCTGGATTTAATCGCCGCAAACCTGATAGCAACCGGATATCTCGATAGAGGCGTGACTCGGTGTCCCAATTTTCCATCATCGGACGGTTGTAAGGATCGTTCCCGTCGTTGGTATCGTCGTGGAGATACTGTTCTGTACCGTAGTAGATACAGGGAATCCCACGGGAGGTCATAATCACAGCGATCGCTACCCGCAGCATCTCTGGATCGGGATTCAATGACTGGAAGCGGGGCATATCGTGATTATCAATAAATGTAATCAACTCCGTCGCCCCGCAATAACGATGATCCAGATCCAGAACATCTTGAATCAGGTGAAATCCTCCTTCAGCACCCTGCGCCAAAGCCGCTCGGATTGCCAAACAAAAACCAAAATCTAGCATTGTCATGCCAGATTCATTGGCGAATTCTACCGAAAGGTCGCTTCGAGGGTCGCTAAAAATCCACTCGCCAAAGATAAAAACATCTGGTTTGTGAGTGGTAATATCCGCGTTAAATTCTTGCCAAAACCAGATCGGCATATGCTTTACAGTATCAACCCGTAAAGCATCAACTCCCCGGTCTAGCCATTGTTTAATGGCTGATTTAATGTAGTTTCGGTACTCGACGTTATTTTCGTTAAAAGTTGCTAAACCAGACAATTCACAATTTTGCACCTGCCACTCATCTTCCCAATTGGTAACTTCACCATAGTGGTGATACCAGTTATCTTTATCGTCATTAAAATCAGCAATTTTTACTCCATCGTCGTAGAGTTCTCCCTTCTTCCCGCTGAAATCTGGATTGCTGTGATTACACACAATATCCAACACCAGTTTCATCTTGCGTTTGTGTAACTCAGCAACTAATCTGTCAAAAACTGTATCTTTTGTATCTTGAGTTTTATTGAGCGAAGGTTCTTCATCCTTGCCAATAAAGCGAGGATTAATCCGTTTAAAATCCTTCGTCCAATAGCCATGAATCGCAGCTTGCTCAACAAATAATGCTTCCACTTGCTCAAACAGGGGGGTAAGCCAAACTGCGGTAACTCCTAAGTCCTTTAAGTAATCTAGTTTTTCAATAATTCCCTGTAAATCTCCACCCCAATATTTACCCCAATCTTTTCGCTCTGGATCGTAAAGTTCTGGGTTTGGCCCTTCGCTGTTGTCAGGATCGCCGTCATAGAAACGATCTACAACAATGAAGTAAATGGTTTCCTGGCGAAATTCAATATCTCTGGTGTATAGAAACTCTAAATCAATATCACTTTCTGGTTTAGCTTCGATAACCAAAGACTCGATTTCTGCTTCTGAATTAGTAACTTCGTATTGAGATGACGAAGCTTGAGATGGAGGAGTTGATACCATAAAGTTTAGTGCGGCTAGTGTTGATAGAGGTGCGATTTTGGAAAGGTCTGTGCTGTCCGGCTAAGGAGTTCAAGCCTTCAGACTAACTTTTTATAAATCTAACGAATTGTTTCCTTTTTTGTATATATATCCGGAGATAGTAGACTAAAGGGACAAAGCCGTGATACATAAAATAATTTTGTGGAAATTTTTAAAGCAACGAAATCTGCGGTTGGTTTGAAGGATTAGGTCTTACCCAACCGAACAGGGTGTTGGATTGAAGGAAGAAAGCCAACCTACAAAATACTTTACCCTCTTTTAAAGGCTACCGTGGACACACAAGTCTTCTTGAACTTGCAAGCGTCGTTTTATTCTCATAACCTCCCTTAAACAAGGGGAAAATCAAGTTAAAATCTCCCAGTTTATTGGGGGGATGCCAGGGAAATCAATCAACGTTTTGCAACTTAACTAAAGACGTGCGAACACCGTATCTTTTAGCCGAAGGAGAAATACAAGCAGATGTACACTCCTCCGATTAAATTTATTTTGTATGCTCCGCAGATTAAATTTAATTTTTAGAATAAAAAGAAAGTTTCCTAGAGAATTGTTACCACTGAGGATCTGCTTTAATTAGTTCTGAAGCTAATTTACTTTCTACAGGTTTGGAAAACAAATATCCTTGACCAAAATCACAATTGAGCGCTCTTAGTTGGGCTAATTGACCGGAAGTTTCTATTCCTTCAGCAATCACATTTATCCCCATCGTATGAGCCATTCTCATAATTGCGGGAACCAGGCCTATATTTTCTTGACTACTTTCCATACGGTTAACGAAAGATTTGTCAATCTTCAGGGTATTAATTGGAAAGCAGTGCAAGTAACTTAAGGAAGAATAACCTGTTCCGAAGTCATCAAGGCTTAACTGAATTTGACGCTTCTTGAGTTCCTGAATAATTGCCATTGCTGATTGGCTATTATTTATAAGGACACTTTCTGTGATTTCTAGTTTTAAGCTTTGTGGACTTAGTTGAGTTTTTTGAAAAATTTCGTCAATTTGCTCAATTAAGTTTGATTGGGAAAACTGCCGACCTGAAAGATTCACGCTAATTGTTAGAGGTTCTTGCGTTAGTTTTTGTTGTTGCCAAATCTTTAATTGCTGGCAAGCTTCCCGCATTACCCAAGTATCAATCTGAGTAATCAAACCCGTTTCTTCTGCAATTGGAATGAAGTCCAATGGAGAGATAAATCCCCGATGGGGATGATTCCAGCGCACTAGGGCTTCAAATCCAGCAAGTTTGCCGGTATTCAGTTTAACAATCGGCTGATAATAAACTTGAAATTCTTGTTGATTTATAGCCTTTCGCAGGTCGGTTTCTAGCTGTAAAAGCTGGATAGCTTCCTGGTGCATGGCTGGATCGAAAACGTGATACCGAGCTTTGCCACATGTCTTTGCATGGTACATAGCGGTATCTGCATCCCGCAACAAATATTCAGGTTGTTCATAGTTATTGTTTCCCAAAGCGATGCCAATACTGGCGCTCATGAATACTTCATGTCTGGATAGTTGAAAAGGATGCATGAGTTCTTGAAGAATTCGATCGGCAACTACGGTAGCAGTGCAGGCATCATTAATTTGTTCAACGATGATTGCAAATTCATCCCCTCCTAATCGTGTTAGCGTATTGACGATGCTCAGACAGGGTTCGAGTCGGCGGGCGAGAGCCTTTTGGACACGCTTGGCAAATGCAATCAGCAGTTCGTCTCCTACCAGATGACCAAGAGAATCGTTGACGACTTTAAAGCGATCGCAATCGAGAAATAACACCGCAAACTGATAATCTGCCTCTTGCTTAGTCCGGCTGAGTGCGTTTTCGAGACGCTCCATGAAGACAGCCCGGTTGGGCAAGCCAGTTAACGGATCGTGCAACGCCATATCTAGCAGTTGGCTCTGGATTCGCTTGCGCTCAAGAATTTCTTCATTGAGTTCTTGATTCGTCCTTTCTAACTGACTGGTACGCTCCTTGACCCGATTTTCAAGCTCTGCGTTCAGTTCCAGAACTTTTACTTGTGCTTCTCTCAGAGCCAGTTGATTCTTGACGCGGACTAACACTTCTTCTACCTGAAACGGCTTGCTGATGTAATCGATTCCGCCAACCGTAAAAGCTTTTACCTTGTCAATCGCCTCATCGAGAGCGCTTAAAAAAATTACAGGAATCTCGCGGGTTTGCTCGTTAGCTTTCAGTTTTTCGCAGACCTCATAGCCATTCATTTGAGGCATATTGATGTCGAGCAAAATCAAATCCGGCGGTTTTGCCTGACACGCTTTTAGAGCAGTTTGTCCGTTCGTTACGCTGCGAACCTTATAGCCCTGATGACTTAACAAATCGGATAACAGCCGCAGATTGTTTGGCGTATCGTCAACAAGTAGAATATTTCCGTTTAGTGGAAATACGCGATCGCTATTCATTAGATAATTTGTTCGATTAAATCAGTGATCTGTTCAAACTGAAAGTTGTTGACACAATCCACCAGAGCATTGAATATTGGAGCCTTTGACTCCGCGATTTGCTCGGCGAGGCTCAAAATCAACTCCGCATCTGCCTCAATAGCGGCTTGATAGAGAGCTGCAATCCACTCAACAGGCATCTCTTGAAAGAATGAAGGAGTTAGGAGAAACGATGAATTGGGTGTTGAAGTTTCCGTACTCCCCCTAGGTCGAGGGAGGAAGCAACTTTCGCCTTCTAATGACTCTTCATAAAGATAACGTACCCCTAAATGTTGAGCCATTTTTTCAAAGATAATTTCATTCCGGAAAGGTTTGCCGATGAAATCATCGCAGCCTGTTGACAAAATCAGGTTTCGCTGATCTTCAAAGGCACTAGCCGTTATCGCAATAATGACTACCGCCTGACCATTCACATCCGCTTTAATGCGTCGGGTAGCTTCATACCCGTCCATCACTGGCATCCGCATATCCATCCAGATCAGGTGCGGTTGCCAAGTCTTCCACAGGGCAAATGCCTCTAGACCATTTTCGGCTTCACGCACTTCAAATCCAACATCTGTCAGGAGTTTGACTAACAGGATGCGATTTTCCAGGCGATCTTCCACCACTAGGATGCGATATTGAAGTTGGTTCGGGACTAAACCAATCACCCTGGGTTGCGGCTGTGTCGTTTGAATATCAGTCGCTTCAGCTTGACGAATCTGGATATCAAATGAAAATCGCGTTCCCCGATCTACTTGGCTGCTGACTGCAATATCTCCTCCCAGAAGTTGCACAAATTTGCGGCTAATTGGTAGGCCTAATCCAGTTCCTTGCTGAGATTGCCGACCTGTTTCTGTTTGGGAAAAAGCTTCAAATAGTTTGTCTACTTCTTGTGGGGAAATACCAGGGCCGGTATCTTCGACTTCAAACACCAAACGGTGATTGGGAATGGATAATGAGGAATGAGATTTCTGCGGATTATCGATTTGATGTCTAACTCGCAAGGTGACACCGCCGGATGAAGTAAATTTGATGGCATTTCCGAGGAGATTCATCAAGATTTGCCGCAATTTACTTTCATCTGTTTGCACGTATTGAGGAATATCTGGGGCATAGTCTAAGATAATCTGTAATCCCTTGGATTTCGCTTTTAATCGAAACATCTCTTCTAGGTTGTCCAAGAGGCGAATTAAGTCAAAGCAATTTTCATGAATAGTTGTTCTGCCTGCCTCAATCTTGGACATTTCTAGAATGTCGTTGATTAATTCCAAGAGATGTTCGCCACTTCGATTAATGATTCCCAGATATTCCTGATGAGCTTTGGATAGAGATGAGTCAAGGTTCATCACTTGGGTAAAGCCGAGGATGGCATTGAGTGGCGTTCTCAGTTCGTGGCTCATGTTGGCGAGAAATTGGCTCTTGGCGTGGTTGGCAACCTCGGCAGCTTCTTTCGCTCTGCGTAATTCTGCCTCAGCCTGAAAGCGATCGCTAATATCGATCATCAAACCATCCCAGAGAATATTCCCATCCGCTTGCTTTTCCGGTCGAGAATCCCCTTGAATCCATTTGATGTTCCCTTGCACAATAATTCGCCAGATGCCATGCCAATGTTTTAGCGTATTCGCTGAGACAGCGATCGATTCAATGACATTGGGTAAGTCATCTGGATGAACGACATCAAATATTAAAGATATATTCTGCTGAACCGCTTCTGGAGAAAGACCAAAGATTTCTTGGCAAACGGGACTGATATACGGAAAACTCATCATCCCATCCGGGCGCATCATAAATTGATAAATCATGCCCGGTATGTTTGTTGCCAAATTTTGATACCGACTGTTGCTCCGTTGCAATGCCTCCTCGACCCGTTTGCGCTCGATAATTTCAGTGGTGGCTTTTTCAAAGAGCGTGCATTGCTGGATAGCGATCGCCAATTGCACAGATAACTGTCTGAGACATTCGATTTCGGAGGAGTGCCACTCCCTTGCGCCTTCACAGTGCTGGGCAATCAGCAATCCCCACAAATTTTCTCCTTGCAAAATCGGAACCACCAAGTTCGCTTTCACCTCAAACTGGCTGAGTAAATCAATATGGCACTCATTTAGACCCGCGTTGTAAATATCCGCCATCGCTCGAATGCGACCTTGCTGGTAAAGGGGGACATAGGTTTCCACAAAGCAGCCGTCTTGAATATTGCTTCCGACAATTGGCGTCCAATCCTCGCCCACTGACTCGACAGCCACAACCCCGCTCCAGTCTAGATTAAAGTGGTAAATAATTGTCCGATCGGTTGCCAAAAATTGTCGGACTTCATCCACGGCTGTTTTCAAGACTGCCTCTAGGTTAAGAGAGGAGCGAATGCGTTCTTGGATAGTCCCCACCAACCGTTCCCGCAAAAATTGCTGTTGCAAGGCAATTTCCGCTTGTTTGCGATCGCTAATGTCCCGGCAGATGCAAACCCGAAATCCTTCTTCGGTATAAGTCAGAGAAATTTCTAGGAAAAAGGTGCTTCCATCCTGCTTTTTACCGATTGCTTCTCCACACCATTCTCCCTCTCGTAACAGAATGGGAACAACTTCTTGAGCCAAGCGATTAATTTCATCTGGGTAAAAAAGTTTGTGCCAAGTCTTACCCAAAAGGTCATTGATGTTGTCGTATCCAAAAATCTTGATATGAGCATCGTTCAGATAGATGTACTCATCCTCGGCATTGAGAATCGCCATACCATCCAATGCCGACTCTACCGCGACTAACTGCCGCCGCAGTTCGCTTTGAGCATTGACAAGCTCTTCTTGTGCCTGTTGACGAACTCTAATTTCTTGCTGTAGCTGTTGATTTTGGCAGTCGAGATAGGCACGGTGTTGTTTTTCCTGCTCTAAGAGGGAAGCTTGAGCGATCGCAATCCCGACTTGAGCCGCAACAGACTCTAATAGTTCAATCTCGTCTGCTGTCCACTGACGGATGCGATCGCACTGATGCAAGCCAATTG
>NZ_JAMPJZ010000111.1:0-15056 GCF_039961835.1 Trichocoleus sp. ST-U1 | reverse complement strand
CTTATCTCTTCCCGCTAACCTTACCCCTCAGTGGTAGCCTTTCTCTACATCCCTAGTCCACCGTGAATGTGCGTATGTGAATGTGCGTAACTATGAGCTTTACATAAAGAAATGTTTAAGCAAAATTACTGAGAATGCTGCTTGTCCTCTATCTGAATAAAGGAGATCGGCTTGTGAAGACAAAGGTTAATGTTGCGGGCGGATCGGAATCTCAACAATAAATTCAGTTCCCTGCCCAAGTGTGGAAAAACATTGCAATTGACCGCCGTGTTTTTCCACCACAATCTGGTAACTAATTGCTAACCCTAGCCCTGTCCCTTTACCAATCGGTTTTGTAGTAAAGAAAGGATCGAAAATACGTTTTTTGACTTCCTCTGTCATCCCAGGGCCATTATCAGCAATGGCAATCAGAACCCGACTTTCGTCTACGACACAGGTGCGAATCCGGATTGTCGGTAATTGGTAATCGCTGGTTGACAATTGGTTATCTGAATGTTGTTCTTTCCGTTCCCATGAAGACAAACAAGATGCCTGGGCTATTTCCTGGTAATGTCCTTTTGTCTTTGAATCATTACTCATTACTTCTTCCAAAGTATCGATCGCATTAGCCAGAAGATTCATAAATACTTGGTTAAGCTGACCTGCATAACACTCTATGAGCGGCAGCGAACCATACTCCTTAATCACTTTAATAGCCGGAATTTCTGTCTTAGCCTTCAGGCGGTTTTGCAGAATTAATAACGTACTATCTAGCCCTGAGTGAACATCGACCTCTTTCATTTCTGCCTCATCAAGGCGCGAAAAATTCCTCAAACTCAGGACAATTTGACGAATTCTGTCAGCCCCCACTTTCATCGAGGACAGCATTTTTGGTAAATCTTCAACTAAGAAATCTACTTCTATCGCCTCCGCTTCGTCTTGAATCTCAGACACCGGATTGGGATAATGCTTGGCATATAGCTGCATTAGGTTTAGTAGGTCTTGAGTATATTCATTAACGTGGACAAGGTTGCCGTAGATAAAGTTAACTGGGTTATTAATTTCGTGGGCAACTCCCGCTACTAATTGACCCAAGCTAGACATTTTCTCGGTCTGAATTAATTGCGTCTGAGTACGCTTAAGTTCTTGTAGAGTTTGGGATAACCGTACATTTTTTTCATTTAGCTCATGCGTCCTCTCTTGGACTTTTTGTTCCATCGAATTGTAAAGCATAGCATTTTCCAGAGAAATTGCTACCTGAGCTGAAAGTACTCTTAAAACTTCTATCCTATCGGGAGTAAAAGCTCCGGATGTCAGATTATTTTCTAAATAAAGAATACCGATTAATTTCCCTTGATTAAGGATAGGCATACAGAGAACGGACTTCAATTTATTTAGCTCTATATAAGAGTCATTAATAAACTTTCCCTCACTAGCCGCATCATTTAGAACCACATCTGAGCGAGTTCTTTTTACATAATTAATCACTGTCAGAGGTAACTCTTGACAACCTTTAAGCGGAGTTGACTGCCGAACAACAACCTCTTTTGATTCAACCGATGAACGGGCTTCAATCAGCAGTTTTTCATCTCTTACCAAGAGTAGTAAACCTTTTTGTGCGCCAGCATTCTCGATAGATATTTTCATTAAAGAAGCCAGTAACTTATCCAACACGATACAAGCAGCGATCGCTTGACTAGCTTTCATCACAGTGGTGAAGTCCAACGTATTAGAACTACTACCCGTAGAGGAATGTCCAGTAGTCGTGGGAGTATCTTTAACGCGAGGCAGAATAGATGTTTTAGTCAGAAAGTGCGGATATTTTTCATCTAAATCTTCTACTTTGCGCTTAGCTCCCCAACGTTGATAGCCGTAATAAGCTTCTGTAATATGGACTTTAGCATACTTCTCTTTTCCTTTCGCTAACCAAAACTTAGCAGCGAGTTCATTCGCTAAAGCTTCATTCTGAATAAACTCATTTTCTTTTGCGGACTCAATGGCGCGTTCATACAAGTCTATCGCCTCTAAATCATTGCCAGTGATGCGACTAATTTCAGCTTCTACTAACAGGTACTTGTGTAGAAAGTTTTCTGGACAGTTGTCTGCCCAAATCTTCATCTGCTTTTGATTCGCTGCTAACGTCTCGCAAGATTGTTTTTGTACAGATTCTGAAGCATTCGGATAGAGAGCAACTAGAATCAGTGAGTGATAAAAGTTATGTGTAGATACTGAGATATGACCGAAAATAGAAGTAAGTAGCTTTGAAGCTAACAAACTACTGTTCAAAGCTAAATCCGGTTTTTCGTATAAGTAAAGAATTTGGGCTTTTAAAATATGGAATTCACAAATTGCCGCCGAACTTTGATGTTGTTCGCAACTTGTCAAGAAGTTGGATTCGCTAATCCCATCATTTTCAAAAGATAAGGTTCCAGCAGTCATGCCTATCAAGTTCGACACCGCTAGTTTATAACCTAAAATTATATCAATTGCCCATTGATTTTTACTCTTTTGGCAAAATAGCAAAGACTGAGGTATTTGTTTTAAACTTTGCTCTAAACTTTTACATTGATGGAAGGAAGCAATGACTTTGTGAAGACGAGTATAACCTGCCCATTGCAAATCTCCAAAGTCTAGCCCCGTTTTATATGCCTCATCATTAATTGTATGACTAAACTTAATTGGCTTCACCCAATTGCTCAAGTAATTGGCAAGAACCACCAATTCTGCACATTTTTGAGCTACATTATTAAACTTATTACTTAGTTTAGTTGCTAAGACCCCAAACTCATAACCAGAGTGAGAATTCCCTAAAATTGCGCTGAGTATCATTCCATAACACGAGTAGCTATACGCTGCTCCTGATGCATAACCATAGGTGAGAGAAAGATTAACTGTTTTAACAGTAACTAGCTGCCAAAGGTCAAAATTGACAAAATATGCTAAAGGCCCCATGTTTGCTAACAATTTGACTGCTGCTTTTACTTCCGGAATTTTTATTGCTTCTAAATTAATTAAAGACCCAATCTCATGGGTTTCTAATTTCTTATTAACTTCGCCTATTTCTAGCTCAACTGCTGTTGCTAATTCCCCTTCAGGTAAGTCAATTCCTAGCAGACTAAGAGCATTACGACCTGCTTGAATTGCCTCTTGATATTTCGCAAGCATGGTATGCTGCACAATTAGCATATTATAAACTTCAGCTTTGTCGAGAACTGATTTTGCTTGAGATAGGGTTAGATCCAGCAAGGCTTCAGCCTGAGCAAAATTACCGTTTAAATACTCAATTTCGGCTCGTTTTTTATGCAATGAAAAAGCTAGATCGTAGCGTTTTACCCAAATATCGCTTGGTAAAACATTCATACAAGCAGTCAAATAGTGAAGTGCTGAGCTGTATGCGGTTGCATCTTTCGCTTTTCGAGCTGCTTCCAAATTCAATATTATTAATTCAATTTTTGCCTCTTCATCGACAATTAAGTCAGAACCGATATTTAGATGATCGACTAATTTAAAAATTATTTCTATCTGGTCTTCCAAAGGCGTACTTGCTAAAAGGAGATTGCCAATTTTGAGATGAACTGCTTTTTGAAGCGAGTTATCAATCAGTGCATAAGCTGCATGTTGCACGCGGTCGTGTGAAAATTTATAATTAAAAACTAATAGTTGAGAACTAACCCCTTCCTCTTCGGTCGTTTCCAACACAGAAGTAGGCTTAATTAATTCTTCTTTCAGAGCTGGCAAAAGGTCTTTAAAAGTTTCATAAATTGATTTCTCATAAATGATAGACAGGGTATTTAAATCGAAACTATTGCCGACACAAGCTGCTAACCGTAAAGCCTGCTGTGTTGAATTCGGCAATTTTTTTAATTTTCCTATCATTAATTCGACAACATTATCAGTAATACCCAACGCTTCAATTTGAGCGATGTCCCATTGCCATAGGGCTTTACTTGCCTCTTCTTCCCCCTGAGTAAGAAAGGTCTGAGGGGGGGTGAAGGTAAGCAGGTTTTCCTGATATAGGGTTTTTAGAAATTCATTGACAAAGAAGGGATTTCCTTCTGTTTTACGCAGGATGAGGGAAGCTAAGGATCTTACTGATTCCCTATCCGTATGCAAGGTGTCAGCAATCAAGTGGGTAATATGCTCAAGTTCTAAAGGTGCTAGATTAATCTGGTTGATGATAGCTCCATCATCGCGTAAACTATCCAGCGTAATCATCAAGGGATGAGTGGAGCTGACTTCATTATCCCGATATGCTCCAATGAGAAATAGATAGTGCGTTTGATCATCCGTCATCATCAACTCCATCAATTTGAGCGTGGCAGAGTCAGCCCACTGCAAATCATCCAGAAAGATGACTAATGGATGTTCTTGTTGGCAAAATACCCGAATAAAGTTTTGAAAGACTAAATTAAAGCGGTTTTGGGATTCAGTTGGCCCTAATTCTTGAACTCTAGGCTGAGAACCGACAATGAGTTCTACCTCAGGAATAACATCAATAATAATTTGCCCGTTAGAGCCAAGGGCTTCTAGGAGTTTTTCTTTCCACTGGTTGAGCTGTGCTTCGCTTTCCGTTAAAAGTTGCTGGATTAAGGCAGAAAAGGCGCTGACAACAGCAGAATAGGGAATACTCCGCTGAAACTGGTCAAATTTCCCTGAAATGAAATAAGCTCGCTGTTGAGTGATTGGTTTATAAATTTCTTGCACTAAACATGACTTGCCGATGCCAGAATAACCCGACACCAACATCATCTCAATATCCCCTGGCATTGGCTTACCAAACGAGAATTGGCTCACTCGTTCAAATGCTGTTAGTAAAGTATTAATTTCTTGCTCTCTGCCATAGAGCTTCTCAGGGATTTGAAATTTATTAGAGATATCATGACGACCGGGAGAGAACTCTGGAAGTTGGTTATTTATTTCTAATTGAGTTAGACAATATTCTAAATCTGCTTGAATTCCATAAGCACTTTGATATCTATCTTCAGCAGTTTTAGCCAGCAATTTCATAACAATGTCCGAAACTGCTTTGGGAATGTTTTGATTAAGCTTATGAGGCGGAATTGGCGTAAGCGCAATATGATTATGTACTAACTCTATTGCATCAGTACCATTAAAAGGTAGTCTGCCAGTGAGAAGCTCGTAGAAGGTAACGCCAAGGGAGTAAAAGTCAGTACGATAATCCAGCGAACGATTCATTCTGCCAGTTTGCTCTGGCGACATATAGGCAAGAGTGCCTTCTAAAACATTGGGATTTTTTAGGGTAGGGTTTTCCCGCGACAAAACGCTGGAAATCCCAAAATCAATAAATTTGACTTGCCTACTTTTTGGATCAAAAACAATATTAGATGGATTAATATCTTTGTGAATAATGTTTAAATTATGCAGTTTAGCTAAAGTTTCAACAATTTTTATAGTAATTTTCATAGCGTCTAAAACTGTAAAATTTTGTTTGTCCATCAATATCTTTAGAGATTGACCCCCAAAATCCTCCAAGAGCATTACTAGAGTATTTTGATATGATTTTAAATCATACGCTTTAGCAACACCATCTATATTCAACGAACGGGTAATTTCATATTCTTGCTTATACCTAGAAATTTCTTCTGGTAATGGATAGTCTTCTTTGATAACTTTAAGAATAAGAGGCAAATTATCCTGAAGTCGGCATCCTCGATACACAAGCGACTTGCTACTTTCATAAATTAGCTCAAAAATCTGATATCCCGGAATTGTTCTCATAATTATTCCATTTACGGATTTGTAGGCGATCCAGTCCAGTTAGAGACGCTTTTTGTAAGTGAACACTAGATCAGCCTATTGTGCTGAAGTAAAATTAAAACTTTATTCGATTAATTGAAAGCGTATTTATACGGAAATATAGTTTGCTCCTCAGTGAATATCAGTGTATACACAGTTTGGGCAAGTCATCTTTCTGACACTCTAAAAAATGTAACCTAAAATACTAATTGCTTTGTTGACTTGTCCAAATAAATGTAGCCAAATGTTAGAGATAGTTTGAGTAAAAAGGATTAAAAGAGTCTAACCAAGTGTATTTTAATGCTTGTAAAAACATTGCTTGCCATCTGGAACTGCATCTAATCCTCGTTCAAAAAACTTATTCTTGAGATTCGCCTGCCAGTGGTGAATTTTTAAGGATTGCAAGACCAACCGAAAAGACTGGGATGTTAATGATTTTACAAAAAATATATAAATCTGTATTTATCAATAAAAAATGTTTTATGTCTAATTTTTATAAAAAGTTAACAAATGGACTTTTTTCTTAGTTCTACTTTAATTACTATATTTATTTGATATAAAGTTGACATACATATACGAATCCAAGGAAGTGAGCTTGAGCTGAAATTTTACTGATTTTCATTTATGAATGCCAAGTGCAAAGTTAAAAGAGGATTTATGCTATTTTTGAAATTTTAATTTTCTCCTTTTAACACGGCAGAATACTGAATTAAGAATGGAAAATTTTAGGCAAGATAGATATTTATTAATACATACAGAATTGGAGGAGAAAATGACTCAAGAGAAAACGTATCTAGAATTGTCAGAGTCAGATAGTAGTTCTCACAAATTTTATGAAGTAATTGTCAACGGTACGGAAGTATCGATTCGTTACGGTCGCATTGGTGACTCAGGACAAACTCAAGTTAAAACCTATCCAACCCCGGAAAAAGCTAAAGCTGAGGCGACCAAAAAGATTAATGAGAAACTGAAGAAAGGTTACGAACAAGCAGTTATGGGAGTGCGAAGTAAACGTCCCGTGACTCGACGGGAAATAAAGAGCGATCGCTCAACTGCAAACCAAGCACCTGTAGTTTGGAAATTCGCCTCTTCTTCCCCTGCTTTCGGTATCTTTATTGACAACTCGCGCTGTTGGTTTGGCAATCAAGCGGGTCAAATTTTTGCTCTCAGCCATACGGGAATTGTGCAAAATCAGTTTCGTCTTCCTGACGGCGTGAAGTGTATTGTCGCTGATGAAGGCTGGCTTTATGCGGGATGCGATGATGGCAAAGTATACGATTTGACAGGGAAAATTCCCCGTGTTGCTTATGAAATTGCCCTCAATGTGAATATCTTCTGGCTGGATATCAAAGATGCCATTCTCGGTGTTTCTGATGACGCTGGAAATGTTACAACTATCAATCACGAAGATGAGTCTCAATGGACTAAAAAAAGTAGTGGCGAGTATGGCTGGATGGTGCGCTGCGATGAAATTGGTATTTATCACGGTCACAGCAACGGCGTAACCATGTATGACTGGGAAGATGGAACGAAGATTTGGAATCAGAAAACTCGCGGTGAGGTGCTATTTGGCTGGCAAGAAGAAGCATTTGTATATGCTAGTACCAGTGAGAATCAAGTTTATTGCTTCACCAAGAAAGGGGAAGTTAGCACAATTTATCAATGTGATGCGCCTGTTTATTCTTGCGCGACTGCTGAAGAAGGTAAATATGTCTTTGCAGGCGATAATTGCTCCTCAATTTATTGTTTTACTCAACAAGGAGAGCGTCTTTGGAAACTAGCCACTGGCTGCGGTTCTGCTTTTTCCATGCAGTTTATAGATGACCATCTCTACATCGTCACCACCGATGGTTCTCTTGCTTGCATCGATGCTAGTGAAGCTGCAATCAAAGCGGCGCAAGCGGGTACAGTTCCCCAGGCTATTAACATTAAAGCACCTACTGCCGTTGCCGCAGCCGTTCCTTCTAATACTTTAGAAACGACATCGAACGCCAGTCAGGGAGTAATTGTCGAGTGCTTTAAAGAAGGTGGGAAGTTAAGAATTCGCGCTGTTTCTCCTGGTTATAATCCCAGTTGGAAAGTGCAATTTCCTCAGGAGATTCGCTCCGAAGGTGCGCGTTATCTGGTGGAAGAGGTGCGCGAATCTTCTCGTGGCGGATTTTATCGTGCTTTTGGAGATATTAAGAAATTGGTTTAGTTCAAAGATATGATTCAGTAGGCTGGGTTGAGGCTACGAAACGTAAAGTTAAGTAGTTACGACTACATTTGTTGGGTTGAACGATAGTTCAACCCAACAAATAAGACTGCTTTTTCTGTGGTTCTTTTGTTACGAAACAAATAGGAATGCTATAAGTATTTGTTGAGTTTTTCTGTTGCTCAAATCCAACCTACAATTATTTTTAAATGGCGTAATTTTTGGAATTGGATGGGTGAAGGCTCAACTCTACCAAAGTATAGGGGTTGCCAAAGTTCTCTTGAATTTAGGTTATGTTATATTTGTTGAGCCGTTTTCCACTCCGAATCAAAGAACACTAAATCTTCTCTATCAGATTCCACATACGCTGCTTCATTTTTGGATACATCATTAAGAGATAGTCCAATAATGAGACTTGTTTTATCGCTCAAGAGCATAAAACGGCGATGTTCTTTGTCGGATTGAAGTATCCGAATTTCTCCTGAATATGAGAAATTTTTTAAAAATTTTTTTGCATGAGTATTTGTTAGTCTTGGTCTGTTTGGGTTCAAAACTTTATTAGAAGTCAGAACTCTTAAATCCGGAGAAATAGAAACTCCAAAACTTACTAACTTTGAGAAATTGTCTAGAGCTGAATTATCCAGATAAGGGTCAAATATTGCTTCAACTTTAGAAACATCTATTAACTTTGCTAGACTTTTCAAATTCTCTTCAGGCTTATCTTTTTGGAGACGTGTTGAGGTGTATGTATAACGCCTTTTATCCTTGTCTTGTTCTTCTTTGCAGAATGCAGCAAACTCTTCGGGTGCAAATTTTCTTCCACCGCTCGGATGAAGTTCTTGATTGTCTTCTTTTCGATAGATGTACTCGCAAGCAATATTATTAAACTTTGTATCACCGTTAGGGTGCCAGTCTTCTATACAGGCTCCTGTAAGCTTTGCTCCTGTAAAGTCTGTTGCTAATGCTTTTACTCTGACTAAGCAAGCTCCATCGAGAATTGCACCAGTCAGGTTAGTGTTACTAAGATTAGCATCGCTTAAATTAGCGTTGGTAAGATCAGCACCACTAAAATTAGCGTTACTAAGATCAGCACCACTAAAATCTACTCCTATGATAGTAGCATTGCTAAATTCGGCTTCCTGTAGATAAGCTCTGGGCATTTTGACCCAATTCAAAATAGCTTTTTTGAAATTTGCCCTGTATAATTTGGCTCCCAAAAAAAGCGCATTTTTGAAAGTAGCATTGCTAAAATCAGCTTCATTAAAAATACTCCTAAAACTCTCAACACCTTGAAAATCAGCATAGCTGAAATTCACAGAACCACAGTTAGCGTCAGCTATTTTAGTTCCAATAAGTCTAGCTTTTATGAGTTTGGCGTTACTAAGCTTTGTATTATTGAAGTGAGCAAAGCTAAGGTTCGCACCCGTAAGGTTGGCTCCACTAAGATCCGCCTCATATAATCCGGCTCCAGTGAGATCGGCTTCACTGAGATCGGCTTTGCTTAGAATAGCTTTTCCAAGAACTACTCCGCTGAGGTTAGCTCCTTGAAGATTAGCCTCCTTAAATTCAGCTCTTTTGAAATTTGCATTACTAAGGTTTTCTTTGCTGAGATTGGCTCTATGGAAGCTAGGTATGATTTGTGAATTCATTCCACGCCAAGCATTCCAAACATTCACTCCTTGCTAGAGTATAGCAAGATGGTATGGATCTGGTGCGTCGTTTGTCCAAACTAGCTTAAACATATTCCATAGTCCTCAGTTATCTTTAAGCAAAGTAAGCGTTACTCACTTACCCCAGTCAAGGTGAGTTCAACGAAGTTAGGTTATTTCAGTCTAGCTAATTGACTATGAATTGAGAATGATTGTGTTGTCAGTGAATTTCTCTGCTTACTGGGTTACGCTGTTGCTAACCGACCCCACGCAATCATCAGATTTATGAATTTTATCCTAGTTGATCAAAAACACCTTGGCAGGGGTAGCATTAGTCACTTTAGCTTTGTGTATCTCTATATTGCTCAACGTTAAAAAAACAGTCCTATTGAACTAACCTGCGAATCTTCCCATAAGCAACATAAGACCCCCCATTCTTAGCTTCTTCCACTTCATCAACAACATAAAGAACATTTTCTTCTCGAATGTCGCGGGGAAAGCGGATGTTGTAGTTAGGATCGTACCCATCCGACACGACTCTCGCTCTCAATTTACTGCCTTCTTTTACGCACTGGACGAGAACCCCATCACCTACAGTATCAATTGTTTCTAAATCAGCAGCAGAAGCAGGTGCATTCAGCTTTTGTCGTTTTGGACTGGAAGAATATGTACCATTTTGAGATGATGCGGCGCGTTCTTGTCCGGGTTGCACTAAGCGGCGAATGTTACCAGAGACGCGATAAAAACTACCGTCAGCAGATAGATTGATTTCATCAACGATGTAGGTGACACCTTCTTCCCGAATATTGCGGGGGAATTGCACATTGAAATCAGGATTGTAACCGTCAGAAATGACGTGAATCCGCAATTTACCACTAATGCGATCGCATTTTACCAAAACTCCCGCATCGACGCTGGAAACCGCTTGTAAGCTGTTAGCACTCGCAGCAAGTCCGCGCAATTTCAAATCGCCGCGATCGCGTGTAAGAGCCTGGTAAGATTGATCTCGCATCTCCTTGCGACTGACACTATCAAACTTTCTGCTCTCCAGGCGTTGTGCATAATAATCCAGTTGTTCCATCTCTTCGGCAACTTCAAAGGATTCATGCAATGCTTTGAGCTTTAAATCCTCAATCGTCTTGCGAAGTTTCTGGGATGCGGCGGTATAATCTCCTTTGTCAGCGAGTGCGATCGCTTCATCTTTTACCTTACCAATCCTCAGCTTACTTGCTTGCTCCACAACCGCTGCATCTGGCTGCATATTACTGGCTGATTCACCATCAGCAACCGTTATACTAATTGGGATTTCGTCAGTGAATTGTTGAATGCTGCCATCGACAACCGCTTCATATTTATAAGCAATAGTGGCAATATTTGTCACCCCAATATTTGTTTGCAGATGTATTGACAATTCTACGGCTAACTGCTTATTTTCTACCTCATAAACATCGCCGCAGAAAACTTCCAGGTTGTTGCCAATCGGATTGGATCGGTAATTGTTGAGAATCCCAGTAACTTGAACAGAATCTTCTGGTTGCAGCGTCACAGTCAGATTTTGGGCGACAACAGACGTGAGGCTTTCCAGTTCAATTCTGAATACGTCAGTAGCATCGTCAGGTGATTGGATGAAATAGAAGTTCCCCCCGGCAGCATTTGCCATACCGATGAGCAAATCTTCATTAAAATAAGTTCCAAACCCCAAAGTTGTTGTAATGATTCCTTGTTCGGCTTGCTGTCTTGCAGTGTTAATTAATACTTTATAATCAGTAATGCCAACATTCGCCTGTCCATCTGTTAATAATAAAACGCGATTGATGCGTTCTGTGGACTGCTGAGATTTTACCTTGTCGCATCCCATCAACCAGCCGCCACTCAAGTTAGTACACCCGCCAGCTTTCACCCTACCAATTAGCGAACGAATGGCAGCTTTATCCTGAACCAGTTGGTGCGGAAGAATTGTTTCTGGCGTATCGTCATAAATTACAACTGAAAGAAAATCCTCCGGTGTCAAATATTCCACAAGCCTTTGTGCAGCTTGAATAGCATTCTTAAGTGGCGCTCCCGCCATCGAACCCGATCTATCAACTACTACACTTAAATTAAGCGGAAGACGCGGTACTTTGTTGCGCGTTTCTTCTTCAGCCTTGAAACTAACAATCAAGTCTACAGTGGACGGGGTAGCGGCTGCAATAAGCGATTGACTCAGGGAGTAAGTTGCTTTCATTTGTAGCGTCCTCTAGATATTTTGTGCAGTTTCTAGCGTCGAGTCGAGAATACCGTTTTTTTGATTTGTGACTTAGATAAACTACAAGAGTAGAGATGGAAATTTCCGATTTTTTATGGAGAAAATTGCATATTTTTCAACTTCCAACAAAATCAAAACTTGTAGAAGCATAGCAATGCCATGCCCCTACAGATATATCCCTAACACGTGATATTTTTTTCAGTATTACCGTCTGTATTTATCTCGAATTCGTCGAATTTGCTCTTGAAACTCAACACCCTTTTGCGGATTAACCATAGCGACAAAATTGGCATAACCCTGAATCGAAGACATCACATTATCAGAATTTCCCCAATGCTTACCTTCCAAGCCATCTTTCTCGATTTGGAACAAAGTAGCACGAAAACGTTTTAGCTCTTTTTTAGAAATATTAGGATAATCATTCACCACAACTCCAGTAACTTCCTGCTGCCGATTTTTCCGCAATATTCTAGTCTTCTGTTCATTAATCGTAAACCCTTCGTGAGTCACGATTGACTGAGTGCGTTTGAGAATGTTGCAGATATTGCGGAGGCTATCACCAGAAGCAGAAAAAGTTAAATCGTCAGCGTAGCGAGTATAAACAAAACCCAATTGTTCAGCCATACTGGTAAGTCGTCTATCTAAGCGGCGACACATTAGATTCGTAATTGCTGGAGAAGCTGGCGAACCTTGGGGTAAATGTCGATCTGTGAGTGCTACATAATAAGTTTTGCCGTCTAATTCAACCTCTTCGATATCGGGTTGGGTACACAGCAACCCGAAAATTGTTGCCGCAGCTTCCGAATAACCGAATGATTGAAAAAGTCCTTTCACTCGCTTATAGGAAATTGAGGGAAAGAAATCTTTCAGGTCAAAATTGATAATTACGTCACGTTTTACGTGAGGTTGAGCGTTGCTGACAATAGAGCGATCGCGTCTAAAACCATGAGCCGCATCGTGCAGTTCCAGCTTTTCTAAAATATTGCCCAAAATCCAATGCTGCGCCTGCTTCAAGCGTGGCATCGGTGCGGAAATCAGCCTTTCTCCACCCGTTTTTTTAGGAATCTTGAAGCGGATATAGTGAGAAATTGTCGAAGTCTTGCGGGAAAAAGCGAGAAAGCGCAATTGTCCCACAGTAATTCCCATTGCAGCGGCAATTTCGTAGGGTGTACCGCACAAAGGTAATCCATAACTTCGCAACCTTTCCTCATTGCACTCAGTATAGTTGAGTCCACCTGAGACATCTTCACCGAGATAAAGGATTTCTCGCTCTTTTCTTTGTCGCCAATCTTCCGCTCGTTCTTGCCTTTCCCGTTCCCGCCGTTCTTTCGTCTCCTGTCGCTTTCGCCGCGACTCGGCGAGGCGTTGCTTGAGTAGCTGCTTGCGAAGTTGCTTTTCGTTGTGAAGACGCGAACTCTGCTGTCGCAGTTCATCAAGTTCTCGCCGGATCTCTCCCATCCGCCGAATGTCATCGGCTGGATCTTTCGGTATCTCGCCTTGTGCAGGCCAGAACCCATAACGTATCATCTCTTCGAGGATAAATTCCTCTTTGCCCGTTTGTCGGATGCGATCGTAGAGTTCCTGGCGGGTACGAGGCTGATCTGACATATTTGTGCTGGTGAAAGTAGCGAAGCGATTCAGGCAATGTGGACAGTATAGTATAAATGTACTAAATCTAAAAGAGTAAACGGAGAATAGCATGAGTATATCGAGACTTATCGAACGCTTGAACGATCGCGCTCATGACTCAGCTCGTGCTACTGATTTAGGACACGGCATCTTAGACGGGAAAGGTAATCCTGTTTTTTACGTCGCCCATTCGCCCGCGCTACCACAGCATATAGTGGCTACTGAGGAGTTGCTTGGCTTTCAGCTTCCCGATCTTCTGCGGGAAATGTACCTCAAAGTTGGCAATGGTGGTTTTGGCCCAGGTTACGGCCTTATCGGTGTTAAAGACGGTATGGTGGAGGCTGGAAGCTCGATAACCAGTTTCTATGTCAGCTCTCAAAAGACTGATCCAGATGAGCCTATGTCGCATTGGCCAGATCGTCTACTACCCATCTGTTCATGGGGATGCGGGATCTACTCGTGCATCGATTGTTCCAAACCGAACTCTCCAATTATTGTTTTCGATCCGAATGCTTCTGACTACTTGCCTTGGGAGGAGTGCTTTATACCCTATACTCCATCATTCGAGGCTTGGATTGAAGCTTGGCTTGATTGAGTGGATTTGTGGGAACAAATTTATGGTGAACCGCTTGAGTGCTAGTGAGTGCTAGCATTTTGCTTCTTACAGGCTGAGGGCATAGAATTTTTAGACGTTTGCGATCGCAGTATAGAAAAATGTAGGGTGGGCAGAAATCTGCTCACCCTACCGTTGCAATTGGAATAAAAATTACGCGCAGCTGTCAGTTGGTTGCCCCTTCGTAAACATCTCTGGACTAGATTGCTCAACTCAAGCGGTCTCAGGGCTACCCCCTTCTTACACTTCAGGGAAGTCCCACCGGAAAAGGGGGTAGCCCTGAATGACCGCACAGTTAAGAGCAGGCTAGTGGTGCATGGCTAGGCTAAACGCAAGGACGACGATCCATCGTCCGGATTGCAAGGCTGTTTACCAACTGATTAGGTGCGCGTGATTCGTCAATACTGACGGGCGTGTTGCATTCGCAACGCCAGAATGTGTTCGCAAGGGCCTTTGTACAGTTTATTCTGTTGATGCCAGTTGCAAGTACATTCTGCGGCTATCATACGCTCATCTGCGTCAACTGTCAATGAGGGATTCAAGGTTTTATCCTTGTCTGAAACATTACCTTGCAGAGTAAACGCTCTTGTAGCATCGCTGGTAACATTAGTCACCTGCACAGCATTGTAAACCAAGAAACGGGTTGCCTTCTCTTCTCGCTCATTGGCAAAGCGCAGGCGTTCCATCGGCAAAGGTTCTCGCGTCAGTTCCCGCACCCGATAAACTTGCTTATTTAAGTCGTAAATCGCACGTCCCGCTTGTGTATAAGCACTTAAAGCACCGAGAACTACGGCACGGTTTAAACCAAGGCGTTCCGCAAGGGAGTCGGGACTCTCTACCCAGTTCTTCTTCAGCGCCTTGAAAATTTGTTGCTGCGTCCATTTGTCGATGTCGGCGCGGGGTGCCATCAAGTCAAAGTTACCAGATTGCGACCAGTCGTTTGCCGTCCATCCCGATAAACCGAGGGTAAAGGACATATCGCCTAAGTCA